>QNDR01000033.1 GCA_003646025.1 Candidatus Fermentibacterota bacterium | reverse complement strand
TGTTTTTACCCAGGGGCGAACCACGAGGTTCACAGAACTTTCCGCCATCTCCACAACGCCCACAAACGGGGCAGGGTCCTTAAGAACCCTGTGGTCTTTTACTATTTCGTCCATAAGTATATCCCGAACTGTTTTAAGATTGCTGTCGTACGAAACACCAACTGTAAGGTCGATTCTGCGGATTTCCTCTGCTGTGTAGTTTGTTATGGAGCCGCCGATAAGTTTGGAGTTGGGAACGATGATCTTCTTGTTGTCAACTGTTTTGAGTGTTGTGGCCAGAAGGCTTATGAGCTCAACAACCACGGAGTCTCCTCCTGCCTCTATGTAGTCTCCTATTTTGAAAGGCCGGGTTACCATAAGAATCACGCCTGCGGAGAGGTTGGAAAGCGAGCCCTGAAGAGCAAGGCCAATGGCAAGTGCAGAAGCACCCAGTATGGCAACGATGGATGATGTTTGAACACCGAGCTGCCCAAGAGCTGCAACAACAATGAATGCCATCAGGGAAACATAGGCAATGGAACAGGAGAAGTTAACAACTGTCTCGTCAACCTTTTTCTTCAGAAGGGCTTTCCGCACTGCCTTTCGTATGGCGGCGGCAACCCAGCGTCCGATAACTATTATTGCCAGGGCGATAAGTATTTTCAGCCCGTAAGTTGAAAGCATACCCGGCAGTGAATTCAGAAACTCTTTAATCCTCTTGTTCCTCCTTGCGTTTTGTGAAATCAGAAAGAACTATAACAAAGCCCCTGCCTTTCAGCATTGAGCAGAAATCTGCAAAAACGAGGTTGAGTTTCGACTGGCTTTCTGTTTTACCGTGCTATTCTACATTAAGCAAGTAGAATCATCCTTGACATTCTACATCAGCAGAGTTAAAGTTCAAGCAGGAGGTTGTTGTGAAGAGAATTCTTGAAAAGCAGCTGCTTGCGTGGAAAGATTCCAGCCGGCGTAAACCACTTGTTCTTCGAGGGGCCAGACAGGTCGGTAAAACATGGCTTGTGGAGAATGTTCTTGCCGGTGAGTTTGATAATGTTGTGAAAATCGATTTTGAAAAGAAGAGAGCTTTCCGTTCATACTTCGAAGATGATCTGGATCCTGTGAAAATTGTCAACTATCTGGAACTGGCCACAGAGGCCATTACCCCGGGGCGAACTCTTCTGTTCTTCGATGAGATCCAGGCATGCCCCAGGGCTATTATGGCTCTCAGATACTTTTACGAAGAGATGCCTGAACTTCATGTTGTTGCTGCAGGGTCTCTGCTGGAATTTGCTTTCAGTGAAATATCGGTGCCGGTTGGCAGAGTTCAATACATGCAGGTCTATCCTCTGTCATATTTTGAATATCTCCTTTCAGTTCGTGGTAAACTGCTGGCTGATGAATCACTTAAACATCCGAGTGCCGTGAGCGGGCATATTCAGAACATGCTTCTGGAAGAATTGCGCCAGTACTTTTTTATCGGTGGTATGCCTGAATCTGTGAAGACATGGCACAATACAAAATCAATGATCGAAGTTTTCGAGGTCCAGTCGGAAATACTGGATTCATACAGGGATGACTTCTTGAAGTACAAACCTCAGGTAGACCCAGGTTGTCTTGATGCTGTTTTTTTAAGCGGTGCCAGAATGGTCGGGGAGCAATTGATATACACTAAACTGGATTCAGGTCACAGTGGTCAGACCAACCGCAAAGCGTTTGATCTGCTGGTTAAGGCCAGAATATTGAATAAAATACCTTCATGCAATCCTTCAGGTATTTCCCTGGGAGCAACTGCCAGCCGGAAGAAATTCAAGGCCTCGTTTCTGGATGTGGGGCTGATGCAGAGGCTTTGTGGTGTACCTGCGGATACCGAGTTGCTGCAGAAGGATTTACTGTCTTTTTACAGAGGCAAACTGGCGGAGCAGTTTGTTGCTCAGGAATTGCTGGTATACCATGGCCCTGATCTTTTTTACTGGGCGCGGGATGCCAGGGGAAGCAGCGCGGAAGTGGATTACCTGTTGTCATGTAACGGGGAGATTTATCCGGTTGAAGTAAAATCCGGCTCGGGCGGAAGCCTGAAGAGCATGCACATGCTGCTACGGACATATCAGAATTGTCCCCGGGGTTTGATTATGTACAGCGGTGAGTATAAACTTCTTCCAGAACAGAAACTGGAGTTTCTGCCGTTGTACGGTGTCGGGGCACTGTGCAGGTAGCGAATTGCTGCTTTTGTGCAAACTGAAGTTGGCAGACAGACGGATACAGGAACCTTGAAAAAAAAACTTAATATGGTATTCTATGATGCACAGTGAAAAGTTACTTCTTTATCCTGGAAGGTCGGAAAATGGAAATCAAGTCTCTTAAACCCTCCGAGCTCAGATGGACATGTCCTCCTGATATGTTTGATTTTGATAAAAGCAGTGAACTGGAACCGTCAAAGGAGATAGTAGGACAGGACCGGGCTGTAAGGGCGGTAAAGCTTGGGCTTGAAATCCCCAACAGCGGTTACAATATGTTTGTTACAGGTGTTTCCGGAAGTGGCAGGGAAACAACTGTAAAGAGAATTCTTGACCAGATAGATACAAGCACAGACAAGCTGACAGACCTGTGTTATGTCTACAACTTCGATGATTCAACAAGACCCCGGGCTCTTGTTTTTCCTGCAGGAGAGGGCAAACAGTTCAAGGAAGGGCTGGAGCTGTGTGTTGAGCTTCTGAAGAAAAATATTCCTGTGGTTCTCCACAGTGAAAGCACCGCCGCAGAAAAAGGTGCATTGCTGGAGAGTTTTTCCCTGCAAAAAAAAGAGAAGATGGAAGAAGTAGAAAAGGCTTCTGTAGAGGCTGGCTTTGCAGTGGTGAGTATACCCACCGGTCCCGGGCAGAGCCGACCGGATGTTCTTCCTGTAATAGATGGCAAACCCTATACCTATGAGGAACTTCAGCAGCTGGCCGCGGAAGAAAAAATCACTCCTGAAAAACTGAAAGAGTACAGAACGCTTCATACGGAGCTGTTTAAACTGCTTACATCGGCAGTCAGACACGCTCAGTCTGTGGAAATAAAGGCGCAGGTGGAAATAGAGAAACTGTTCCGGCGGATACTGAAGCCAACAGTTACAGGTATTCTGGACAGGCTTACCGGTCTTGGTGATGATGAACCGGCAGAGTATGTACGCAGAATTGCAGAGACAATACTTTCCAACATCAGTGTTTTTGCCGCGAATTCTGAAGAAGCGGATCCCTATGTGATATTTGAAGTAAATCTGATTGTTGACAATTCCGAATGCAAAAAGCGCCCTGTTGTCGTAGAGCAGTTCCCGGATGTGGTGAGGCTTTTCGGAAATATCGACAGAGTGGTGATCGATAACAAGCCGTACAGTGACCATACCATGATCCGGGCCGGTTCATTCCTTCGGGCCAACGGTGGTTATCTTATAATCAACGCCATGGATGTTGTCCGCCAGCCAGGTCTGTGGCAGACATTGATTCAAACAGTCCGTAACAGAACAGTGATAACCAGGCCCAACGAGATTACACGGGCATTTATGCCTGTTGAACTTCAGCCGGAGCCGATTGATGTGGATGTCAAGGTAATTCTCATAGGACCCGGGTGGCTTTATTCCACCCTTGCCACTCAGGACCCGGACTTCGGGTATCTTTTCAGGATAAGAGCCGATTTTGACGACAGAATGGAACTTAACGAGGAGAACATCCATGATTTTGCAGGTGTTATTGCCTACATCTGCCAGTCGGAATCTGTTCATCCGCTTAACAGAGATGCCATGGCTGCCATCGCCGAACAGGCTGTGCGGCTTACAGGCAGGCATGACCGGATATCACTGAAATTCAACATGGTTGCCGATTACGTGAGACAGGCCTCCTACTGGGCCGCTCAGGATGGCAGAGACACTGTAACATCTGAAGATGTTGCAAAAGCCATCAGGGAGAAAGAGTACAGGCTCAGCCTTGGAGAAGACTACGCTACAGACAGAATTCTGGAAGACCAGGTTATGGTCGATACCGAGGGTGTTGTAGTTGGTCAGCTCAACGGTCTTGCTGTGTATTCCGGCGTGGATCATTCATTTGGTCTGCCAAGCAGAATAACCGCAACGGTCAGCCCGGGAGTTGAGGGAATTGTCAATGTAGAGCGTGAGTCCGAGATGTCCGGGCGTATTCACACAAAGGGTGTTTATGTAATAACAGGGTTCCTTCGTGAGCATTTTGCTTCCGACTATCCACTCTCCCTTTCAGCTGGAATCGTTTTTGAACAGAGTTATGGGGGTGTAGACGGTGACAGTGCAAGCTCCACCGAGCTGTATGCCCTTCTCAGTGCCTTGTCCGGCGTGCCGCTCCGGCAGGATCTGGCTGTTACAGGTTCGGTAAACCAGCACGGAAAGATCCAGCCCATCGGCGGGGTTAACTACAAAATAGAAGGCCACTTCAAGGTATGCAGCCACAGGGGGCTTACAGGTACCCAGGGAGTTGTCATTCCCGAATCAAATGTAGTTAATCTTCAGTTGAGCCAGGAAGTAATTACTGCTGTTGAAAACGGTAAGTTCCATATCTATCCTGTTTCGACAATAGAACAGGGTATTTCCCTTCTGACAGGTGTGGAGGCTGGCAGGAAAAGTTCCCACGGTACCTATCCCGCTGACACTGTTCTGGGAATGGCCGACGGCAGATTGAGGCAGATGGCTGAAACGGTAAGGGATTTTGGAGGACGACACTGAAAAAGGTCGTTTCTTTCAGCTGGGGGGAACTTGAAGCCGACGGTTCAAATGTTGGTGACAGTGTTATCCTCAGAACGCAGTTTGACGCCTTTAAGAAAATGCGTATTGAATTTGGCGCACTCTCGGCAGATCCGAAGCGTACCGGGCAGAGGTATCCTGGTATAAGGTGTTTTGATGTTTCCGGCGGCAGACTGAAAGCGATTATCAGGGCGGTTAAGTGGTGTGACATCGCCGTTGTCGGTGGAGGAGAGCTGGTGCAGGATGTGTCTTCACTGTTCTACACTCCCTTCAATCTGCTTCCGATATTTCTGGCTTTTCTTTTCAGGAAAAAGTCATTTGCCTGGGCTGTGGGAATAGGTCAGATGCATGAGCTTGCTCCTCTTACACCGTTGCTTGTCAGGATTGCCCTGCGATTATGCAGTGGTATTACCGTTCGAGACAGAGGTTCTTTCAATGTTCTTCACCGGCTTGGATTCCGCGAACCGGAAATGATTCTTGCTGCCGATTCCGCACTTACCCTTTCTGATTACTCTACAGAGGCAAAGAAATCTGATATCCTTGGAGCTGCCCCCAGGAATGTACTGAACAGATCAGGAAAATTTCTGCCTCTTGAAATCAGGAAGAAGTTCAGGAACTACAAAGAACCGGACCCACTTCCGGCTGCAGATGCATGGGCAGGAATTCTTGACGCGTTTGCCGGCAGACACCATTCAGAGATTGTTATGTTTCCTTTTCACACAGGTTCTCTGTCAAACAACGATCATGAGTTTTGTGATCTTGTAAAAAGCAGAATGAATCATTTTTCTCAAGTAAGATTTGCCGACCCTTCCAAACCTGAAGAATTCACAGATCTGATCTCACAGTGCAGAGTGTTTGTAACAGCACCGCTGCACGGTGCCATTCTGTCTGTTGTTACAGGTACGGTCCCGGTGTCTGTTTCCTATGCAAGCAAGTGTTCCAGATTCATGGAACAGGCGGGGCTGGAGGATTACCTGATCGCAGGAGAATCGGGGATTCCGGACAAAAGTGTAACAGCTGTTGTTGAAAGGGCATGGATGAACTCTGAGAGTATAGTGCAGCGGATGATTCCAGTGCGGGATAAACTTGTCCAGCGGGCAGCAAAAACAGCTGAACATTTCAGGGCGGTTTTCAATCTATGATTCGGGGAATTCATGTGTCTACCGCCGGAGGAATTATAAAAGCTCCTCGCAGGCTCAGAGAGTTCGGTATGGAGTCCGGGCAGATTTTTACCGCAAATCAGAGAAGATGGAGCAACAAAGAAATTCCAGCATCTGTGGCTGATGGATTCCGGGAGGCATCAGAAGGATTGATTATAGTTTCACATGCCTCCTATCTAATCAATTTTGCATCGGCAAATCCGGAGGTTGTGGAAAAATCCAGAGTTGCCCTGGTTGAGGAACTGAACAGATGCAGAGCCCTGGGTATCAGGTTTCTTGTTATGCATCCCGGGGCACATCAGAAGGCAGGGCTTGAAAAGGGCATAGAGATGATCGCGTCAGCTCTCCGGGAGCTTCTTCCATCAGTTGAAGACAGACCCGTGCTGCTTCTTGAAAACACCGCAGGCGCAGGTACTACCATAGGGTGCAGAATAGAGGAACTTTCTGCAATCAGGGATAGCTCCGGCATCCCTGAGTTGATAGGATACTGTATTGATACGGCCCACGCACACGGTGCAGGATACACAATAGACAGTTTGTCCGGGGCGACTGATTTTGCAGATACAGTAGACAGAATTCTTGGACGGGAGAACATAGGAGCATTTCATCTCAACGACTCCAAAGTTGAGTGCAACAGCAGACGAGACAGACACGAGCATTTTGGGAAAGGGAAAATTGGCATCGAAGGACTTCGCCTGCTTTTCCAGTCGCCGGTTTTCGATGGAGTACCGGGAATTGCTGAGACTCCAGGTAGCGACGGTGACAGGGTCGAAGACATTCTGAGGCTTGGTTGAATCAATAACTTTAACGACAGATGAAAGGAATTGTGATGAGAGCACTGGTATTAATATTGGGATTACTTTTTCTTGCGGCAGCATGCGGTGAACCAGCGGAGGTTGCCGAAGAGAACGATGGTGCAGAAGTAATTACAGGGGAAGAGAACGATGGTGCAGAAGTAATTCCAGGGGACATTGCTACAGATCCTGTGGCCATTCTGAATGCGGCTACCGATGCTGTGCAGGGTGTTGACGCTGTGTCTTATACCACCAATCTCCAGGGCTTTTTTGTAGACGGTGACACAACTGATATCGTTGTGTCCAGTCAAGTGGTTCTTCAAAAAGGTGTAACTGTTGATGAATCTGCTGTTTATGTGGATTACGTCATGACAATAGGAAGAGAGGACGCTTCAGGCACAGTGGCATCCGACGGTATCAACGCTTACTTCATCGACAATACCAACGCACAATTCATCCATGGAACAATTGCTGACGGGGGATCCCGTCTGATACAGAATGCTCCCAATGGAACAGTGATGGTGGAGTACCTGATACCTGATGAACCATACGGCGCAGAGCTGAACGCAGCAGGCTACGAAATACTGGAGCAGGAAACCATTGATGGTCATCTGTGTCATGTGGTGGAAGTGCAGATGCCGCCGTACACCTCCACATGGTGGATAGATGCTGAATCATACCTTCCAAGGGCCAACAAGATTTCTGTGTGGGATCCTGAAGGTTCAGGTGCAGGTATGGAATACACCGTTACACTTACAGATCTCGATGTGGATGTTCAGCCGGAATCATCACAGTTTCAGCTGCAGTGCCCGGAAGGCTTTGCCAACAGTGAGTATGTAGGAGCAGTTTCTGTTGGTTCTGTGGCTCCGCTGTGGACCCTTCCTACACCTGATGGTGGAACTCTTTCCCTTGAAGACCTTCGCGGGAAAGTTGTTATCATGGATTTCTGGGCGACATGGTGCGGTCCCTGTCGTCAGGTTATGCCCCATCTCCAGTCTGTTCACGAGTCACATGGTGACGAACTGGTGGTAATAGGAGTAAATACCTGGGAAAATGCCGATCCAATGGCTTTCATGGCAGAAAACGGCTACACGTACCAGGTTGTTCTTGAGGGTGATGAAGTTGCACAGCAGTACTTTGTTGAAGGTATTCCCACATTCTATGTGATCGATCAGGAAGGAAATGTTGCTTTTCATGCCGTTGGCTCAGATCCCGCCAACGCAGAGGCACTCGACGAAATTCTTGTAACGCTGCTGGGCGAGTAGACGCATATTCGGAGGCTGGAGGTATCTCCAGCCTCCACCGCCTGTTGAAGGGAATATTTAATGAGAACTGTCGCTGCGATTTTTCTTGTTGCCGCTGCCTTGTACGCCTCTCCCGAAGAAGATATGAGCAGGGTGATTGATGCGGTGTACCGCGCAGATGGAGAAACAATTCTAAACTGTCTTTCATATGAGAATCAGGAAGCTCTGGCCACGGTTATTTCCATGGTAAGACTTGTTCCGGAACAGGTATCAGAACAGCTCAGGGAACAGCTTGATGTCCAGCTCAGCCCGGGGGAAGTGGCATCTCTTACCGGCGAGGAAATGATCTCAGTAATCGTCGATTCTCCTTTTTTCAGGAGTGAAATTCCTCCTTCGAGAGATATGATCAGCTGTGACAGCCATACCATGCACGGAGACACGGCTTACGTTTTTATCACAATAGTAAACGAAGATTCTGTGTACAGCTATCCCATGATGCTTCAAGACGGTTCCTGGAAAATATCCCGCAGTTTCTTCTAATCCTTCCCGGTTTCTGACTGTTCCTGCTGTTTATCAAGGTGCTCTTTTTTGAGTGATCCACTCTGGACAGAGGCTGCAGTGATGTATTCATACGCTACTTTCTCAAATAGTTATGTTCCGGTTTAAGAGTTTTACAGAGCAGGGAAAATTTGAGGAACGCGTCTCCCATGGTTGATATGACAACAGGTTCTGTGCGGGGCAGGCTGATGCTGCTGGCCTGGCCGGTTATGCTTTCACATCTGCTGCAGACATTCTACAATCTTGCCGATGCTTTCTGGCTGGGCAAACTGGGCAGACAGGCCCTGACTGCACCAACCATTACCATGCATGTGTTCTTCATCGCTTTTGCTCTTGCTATGGGTCTTGGCGCCGCCGGAACCACTCTTGTAAGCCAGTTCAAAGGGGCAGGTGACCACCGGAAGGCCGGGCTGGTTGGTGGGCAGTTGATGATCATGCTCACCGGAATAGGGCTTGTCTTTGGTGTGGCTGGATTTCTGTTTACACCTCAGATACTCAACCTGCTTCACACCCCTTCAGATTCATGGCAGCTTACCTATGAGTACATGCGCTGGATATTCACCGGTTTCCCTCTATTGTTCGTTTTCTTCGTATATCAGGGAATCAGTACAGGTCTTGGGGACACTGTAGGACCAATGCAGGTGAACCTCATTTCGGTTGTTGTTAACGTTGTTCTCGACCCTGTTCTGATTTTCGGGATTGGTCCGTTTCCGGAAATGGGAGTAGTCGGTGCCGCTGTTGCAACTGTGTTCAGTAGAGCTCTTGCCTCTTTCATAGGAATGCACCGGTTGTTCAAAGGCAGAGACGGTATGCAGATAACCGCTGGAGACATGAGACCTGATGGTAAAATGATCAGCAAGATCATGAAGATAGGTCTTCCTGTGTCTCTGGGGCAGCTTGGTACAAGTCTGGGTTTCACTTTTATGATAGGTATTGTGAATTCTTTCGGCAGCGCTGTTACAGCCGCCTTCGGAGTGGGTAACAGAATTATCCACATGGCTATGGTTCCGGCCATGGGTCTCAGCCAGGCCAACGCCACCGCGGTTGGTCAGAATCTCGGTGCCGGTAATGTGAGACGGGCAGAGAAGTCATCCAACACGGCACTGCTGCTGATTGGGTTGATCCTGCTGCCGGTTGTCCTGGGAATGTTTTTCTTTGGAGCAGACATTTCCAGGGCTTTCGTAGATGATCCTGAGGTAATACAGCTTGGCAGGACGATGTTCAGAATAACCACGCCATCGGTGTTTGTGTTCGGTTTCCTCATGGTTCTTCTGGGAAGTTTTCAGGGGTCGGGTTACACTTTACCTGTGATGGTTCTGAACATGTCGCGGTTGTGGATACTTAGAATTCCAGGGGCTTATCTGCTGGCGTATACCGCAGGAATGGGGCCAGGTGGAATCTGGTGGGCGATGTTTGTATCCAACACCGCGGTAACTGTTGCAGGGTGGATATGGTTCAGAAGGGGTACATGGAAAACAGCGTCAGGAAAGATCGTGTCAGATGTGGAAAACACAGAATCACTGGCTTCCGCCGTTGATATGGACTGATCGAAGAATTCTCTGGTCTACACCAGAGCCTGCAGTGCTCCCAGCACTCCCAGCAGAGACAGAATAACAAGCACAGCCTTTCTGTAAGATGAGCTGTCAACTTTCTTTGATATTAAAATTCCCGCAACTCCACCTGCAGCGGCCCCTGGTATGTACACAGCAGCCTGAAGCAGATCAGAAGCTGACGCTATTCCAGCACCGATAAAAGATGGAATGGAAGCAATGGTCAGCAGAATGAAAAATGCAGACAGGTTGGCCCTGAAGGAATTCTTTTCTGCTCTTACTGCAGAGAGGTAGATAACGGCAGGAGGCCCGCTGAAAGTGGTCAACCCGTTAAAAATACCAGATAGAACTCCTGCGGCAGTCATCCCGAAAGCGGTTCTTTTTATCGTTGGTATATGTGTGTATAAAGAGAGAGCAGAAGCTCCGGCAACGATGGCTCCGATAATTACCCTCACCGTGCTGTCAGAGAAGTACCCCAGTAACCAGGCACCAGCCGGGGTGAAGACCACGCCGGCAACAGCCATGGGAAGGAAGCCTTTAAGGTTAAGATTTCGACGGGAAGTGGTGAAAACCATAACATTCAGAGACAGGCTGGAAACAGCGATCACAGGAACTGCCCACCTGGCAGGAACAAAAACACACAGCAGGGGAAGGGCAAGCAGAGAATAACCGAATCCGCTGAAACCCTGAAGAGTTCCAGCCAGAAAAGTTATTGCCACCACAGAGTACAGCATTCCGTTCCTTTCATGTTGAAACAGAAATATAGCAGGCGTTTCCGCCTGGTGTTTTGTATGTTACAAGCTGTCTGAACCGTTTGCGAAAGGCGGAATTATGCAGTGGTGGATAGATAAGCCCAGACTGATGGGGTCACACAATCCAGAGCAGTGGGAACTAGGAATAAAGAACCTTTCCACCATTGTGTCTCTCATTGATCCCTCTGAGCAGCGGTTGAGGTACAACCCGGCTATTCCAGGAGTGAAGTGGGTTGAAATTCCAGTTAGAGACTACGATGCTCCTTCCCTTGAGAAACTTCTGCGGTTTGTCAGGCTTGTTGAAAATTCCACAGGAACTGTTCTCGTACACTGCGAAGGTGGTAACGGGAGAACAGGTACATTTGGCGCGGCCTGGCTCATGCGCGATGGAGATACTTCTGCAACAGCAGCAATAGAGAAACTTAGAGAGGTTAACCCACACGCCGTTGAAACCGATGAGCAGAAAGTTGTTCTGATAAGGTTCGAGAAAAAGCTGAGGGATTCCCGTTAGAAGCCACTACTCAATGTCTATTCTTAGATTAATCCCTTCAGAAAAGACTGCCGTCTGGACTCTTCAAATTTCTCTATCGCGTATCTAAGCATTGTCCTGGGCATCTTAGTGTATCGGTGTTTTAAAAATTCAGTTTCTGCCTCCAGGTCTCTGTTTCCCACTTCCCGAAGCATCCAGCCAACCGCTTTGTGAATGAGATCTTCCCTGTCTTTCAGCAGCAGATCGGCTATGTA
The DNA here is from genome assembly GCA_003646025.1 of Candidatus Fermentibacterota bacterium. GTDB lineage: Bacteria > Fermentibacterota > Fermentibacteria > Fermentibacterales > JCC-6 > Sabulitectum. Next base: position 11,694 of record QNDR01000033.1, on the reverse strand, counting down.
GAAAGTTGAAGTAAAATGGCCGTTTCTTATGAAATGCTGTGTGGCAACTATGGATATTCTGCGTTCCCACATGGAATCTGAAACAGCGAAATTGTAGAGAGGTTCTGTGTTTTTGCCGAAAAGGTAAGCTCCTGCTATGTGCGGTGCAGACGAATCAACCAGGTCCCAGTTGTTTACCCGCCGGGAATTTTTCATGTACACAGTATAGATGCTGTGCTGTTCCAGATCAGATCCCCTCTTGAATTTGTCAACCATGGAAAGCAGCGAAAAGAGCCGCACTTCGTGCCATTCCGACTGGAGCAGCTCTTCAGTGTCAGATGCTGTGATACCTCTGAAAGCCTTTACCTGGTTTCTTACTTCCGGTACCGTTATTCCAAGAAATCTGTCACCTTCACCATACTCGCCGGGAGCGGTTTTGAAAAAGCGCATGCTGTGCGCAGCCCGCTCTGTGTTTCCCCTCTTTACCAGTGCTGAAATCACACGGTCTGTTTCCTTTATTACCATTCTCAGTTCCGGTTGGCTTTACCCTTCAAAGTGATGTGTAAGCACAAATGCATCAGGCATCAATTGCTCAATTCTGCCTAAATATTCACCTGTCCAATACGCTATTTCCTTTACGCTTAAGCGTATAGTGGAAGCACGCCTAAAATACAATGGTCACTTAAATTCCTCAAGACCTTCCTGCGGTACTTTCTCAGATTTTACCCATGCGAATGTTCAGTGACAGCACGCTTCTTTCCGTATAAGTCAAGGGCGGTGAGTTTTCGCATATTACACTATCATTGATCCAGTGGATTTTACATTGTTTAAAGGAAGACCATCGTGAGGAAAAGAAAGAGCCCACTTGTAAGAGATGCAGATACAGGCAGCCTTCTTGAACTGCTTATGGTAGTGGCCGTAGCTACAATTCTTGCCAGCAGAGCATTTCTTGCGGCTACTGGTTACCCGGAGATATCACCTGGAGATCTTCATATTGCCCATATACTGTGGGGTGGTTTGTTCATGTTCTCGGCACTGGTCATGGTTTTTCGTTACTGGAACCCTTCAGTTAGGAGGTTTGCTGCATTACTGGGGGGGATTGGTTTCGGCCTTTTCATCGACGAGCTGGGTAAATTCGTAACAGACAACAATGACTACTTTTACAAACCGGCTATAGCGGTAATTTATGTGGTTATCATTCTGCTGTTTTTACTGTTCAGAGGTTTTGCGGAGAAGTCAGAGCTTTCAAAGAGGGAACTGCAGGTTAACAAACACCTGAGAGCCGACCTTGGGGATATGCATGATACATCTTCAAAGATACTGGGATTGTACGATTCGACGAGAAGGAAATTCGAGAGGATCTTTGACAGTACAATTGCCATAAGAGGTTTTGTCCCAGTGTTAATGACGGTTTTTGTATTTCTTAATCTTACTCAGCTTGGAATTATCTTCGGATTCATCAGCCCTGACTGGCTTCCCATGAAAAACACGTCTGGAATCTCCATTATTGGGATAGCTGTGAGTGGATTTCTTGTTCTTGCCGGTGTGTTTTACCTTCGGAAATCTGTGTACAATGCATTTCTCTGGTTTAAAAGAGCGATTCTTGTGAGTATTTTTATAACACAGATATTTCTCTTTTACCAATCACAGCTTACCGCACTGTGGGGGCTTGCTGTGGATCTGGTATTCTATGCCGGTATAGAAAACTATATTCAGAAAAATATGGTCGGTAATTCATCTGAAGGTTAGAATAGATATTGCAGTGAATTTACAGGAAACCAGTTAATGTAAGGACAGCAATGAAATACTTCGCCACATTATTTACACTTATTTTGTTAACTCCAGCAACTGCCAGCAGTATAGACCAGGCCATGGTTAAGATCTACACGAACAGTGTAGCTTACAACTACTACCTGCCGTGGAGCACGGATGCACCAATGGAGAGCTCCGGTTCCGGTTGTGTGGTTCACGGAAACATGATACTGACCAATGCCCATGTGGTAACCGATGAAACCTATCTTCAGGTCAGAAAAGAGGGTGATCCCAGAAAGTACAGGGCAGTTGTCGTTGCGGTTTCCCATGAAGCTGACCTGGCCCTGATAACCGTCAGTGATGAGTCATTCTTTGATGGTATTCGTCCTCTTGAACTCGGCGAACTTCCGCATGCAAGGGAAGAAGTTACCGTTTACGGTTATCCAATGGGGGGTGATGCTCTCAGCACTACCCGTGGTGTGATCTCAAGAATTGAGAGCTCCAGATACACACACAGTGGTCTTTCTCTGCTTACAGTTCAGATAGACGCCGCCATCAATCCAGGCAACAGTGGTGGCCCCGCCATTATTGACAACAAAATAATAGGCGTTGCAATGCAGACAATGACCCAGGCCGACAACATTGGCTATGTGATACCTGTTCCGGTTATTGAACACTTTCTTCAGGACATGGAAGACGGAAACTACAACGGATTTCCGTCTGCGGGATTCAGTTATCAGACCATCCGCAACGATGCATTTTCCGCAGCATTTGGTATAGGCGAGGAGCAGGTCGGAGTGATGATTACTGATCTGGCATACAATTCTCCTGCTGCTGCTGTTTTCAAGCCCGGTGATATCTTGATGAAAATTGATGGTCAGTCAATTGCAGGAGATGGAACGGTAGAATTTCGCCCTGGCAGCCGTACCAGACTTGACTACATGGTGAACAGGTGTCAGATCGGAGAGACAATTCCTTTTGAAATAATCAGAGACGGTACCGTTCAAACGGGGGAAATGATTCTGACATCAACTCTCCATGATCTCGCAGTTGTTCAGGCGAAGATCTACGATACGCCTCCGGAATATTTCATATTCGGTGGCGCAGTTTTCATGCCTCTTTCGGTTAACTATCTGGAGTCTTGGGGCAGTGAATGGTACCTGAATGCCGTTGATTACCTTACTTTCCCGTACCTCTACAAAAACTGGCGTTCTGAAAACACGGAAGAGCTTGTTGTTCTTACCTATATGCTGCCAGCTGAAGTGAATACAGGGTATGAAGACCTTCAAAACGAACTTATTGTAACAGTGAATGGTGACAGTATAGCAGGTTTTTCACAGTTCGTTGAACTGGTAGACGCAAACCAGGATCCTTTTCTGGAGCTTACCACGAACCTGGGCAGTGTAATCGTTCTAGACAGGGAACAGGCAATCGCGGCCAACAGGGAGATCATGGACCGTTACGGCATAATAAGAGACAGATTTCTTCTGTAAGTTCTGACAGTACACCGGCAGCTCAGGAAGCTGTGCTATGAGTTCTGCTTCAGCTTCTTCAGCTCTCTGTCCCAGTATCTGTTGGCTTCCCGCATGTAGAAACGATCTTTCAGGAGAGGTTTTGCAAGCTGTGCTGCGGTTTTTTCTGATATGGCTCCTGATGTTACCAGTTCCTCGCCTGCTCTGCGGAGGTGCTTCCGGTAGTTTGAGATCAGTGGCTTTAGAACAACTGACGTGTTGCGCAGAAGTTCTCCCGCTTCGAGATATATCTCTGCAGCTACAACAGAGTGCATGTTTCGCGCTACCCTGCGGAAATGAAGCTTCAGAGGCTGAAAGTTATCTCGTCCCGACATGCCGCAGTTGGAGATAACCATGATATCCGGATATTTCTCAAAGCGTCCAGTATGTCTCCATTCTCCATTGTTATCTTTTTCGAAGTGGGGGTCCAGCAGGGGAAGAAAGCGGTCCATAAATGCTTTCAGCATGGCTGCAACACCATCCACATACAGGGGAGTCGCCATAACGATGAGATCACTTTCCATTACCTTCTCAAGCAGTTCATCCATATCGTCTTTGATGACGCATTTCCCGGGAGTTACCGTCCAGCAGTTGAAGCACCCCCGGCAGAATCCTATTTTCTTTTCAGACAGATAGATCTGTTCCGCACTGGCTCCTGCTTCTTCCGCCCCTTTTAAGAACTCTTCAACCATAATTGCAGTGTTGCTGTTTCTGCCCCGGGGGCTTCCATTGAATGCTGTAATTTTCATACTTACTCTCCAAACATCAAAATAATAAGGATGCGTGGCTGCGGAATGTTACTGTGCTTAATCGCCAGGTTTTGTAACTGGCAGGTTCAGCCCGCTGGTTGATGTTGTAGTTAGTGACTTTTTGGATCAGTGCCGTAACCGTTGTCTCCGCGAGTTCCCTCGGTGCAGGCAAGTATCAGGTTGTACACAGGAGCCAGAATAAAAATCCCGCTGTGTTCCGTGTCATGCATACGTCTGATATACACATTCAGCCAGGGCAAAATCGATATAAGTAAGAAAATTCCACCAAGCATACCGTCTCCGTTTCTTGATCCTTCAATGGAGCCAAGAATGAAAAGAATGATGGTATTTACCAAAGTGAATACCCAGAACTCTTTTCTTCGTGCTCTTCCGGAACCAGTGCGGTATTTCCTGAATGGTTCAAAATACCATCCCACGATAGAATGCTCCCGTGCATTCTTTTGTCCGTCGTTTCTCTGCATTTCTCTCCCCGCTCTCTCTTTGCTATTACTCCCAGAATTCACTTTAATAATAATACATGTGAAAAATACATGAAATGGCCGGAATTACCAACTTCAGGTTCGCAAAGTCGGTTGCAGCAGACCTGGCACAATGTTATTTTGAGGGGCTTGGAAGTATTTCCCTGAAAGGAACTGTATTGGTTAGAACTGGCAGAAAGATTGCGATAGTTGTTCTTCCTTCGCTGACCGTTGCGGCAGGGGTGCTTCTGAACTTTTTCAGCAGTGTCTGGATAGACTGGATTTTTAAGATAAGTCTTTCCGGCACAGTGGGAATAGGTACAAACTACATTGCAATAAAAATGCTGTTCCGTCCATACAAACGCACAACGCTTGGCAGACAGGGTTTGATACCCGGAAGAAGAGATGACATTGCCGAGGCTGTTGCAACGGCAGTTTCAAAACAGCTTCTCGATACCGATTCTGTATTGCAGTATCTGGAGGAAAACAATCTGATACAGAAAACTGCATCGGGGATACTGGAAGCAGCACACCGCTGGATACAGCAGCCAGTCAACAGACAGATGATTATCAGCAGTGCGGGACGATACCTGCAGGACAAAGGATCCAGGTATGCAGGACAGTTGTTTTCAAGAGTTGCCGAAGTGGTAAAGAAGCACGCGGCGGAAAACCTGTCACCGGAAAAAGTCTGGATTCATATAAGAAGAGCTTTGCAAACCGAAATTGAGAAACCGGAAACCCTGCAGCTGATTACTGTTGTAGTAACAAATCTGGTTGAAATGAATTCTTCATCAATTGCCGGCGCAGTCAACGAAATGCTCGAAGACTGGATCAATTCCAGAGGATTTCTGGTTAAGCAGGCTATGAAGTTTGGCAAGGGAATATTCAGAATAGACAAGAGTAGAATTAGAAAAGAACTCTTGAAGAAGGTAAGAAGTCAGTCATTTGTCAGCGATGTTATGAACCTTCTGGAAAGCAACACCGATTCTGTTCTTTCCCTGGGAGATGACCCTGCGGTGAAGCAGAGATTTATGGAGTTCTTCCAGTTGCAGAAACTTAGATTTGACAGCTGGATAAAAACAGAGGGAGTTGTTCTGGCAAGCGGAAAGCTTGTTTCCTACATGGAATCAGATTCTTTCTGGAACCGGCTTGATAAACTACTGGATACTGTAGTCGGGAAACTGGAGGAGGTACTGCGGAGGAAAGTGCAATCAGAGGAATTTAAGGAGACCGCAAGGAATTTTGTACTGCAGCATGCCCACAGAGTTGATATCAAAGAAATGGTCAGGAAAAAGATATGTGAATTCGAACTGCAGCAGCTGGAAGAGCTTATTACCGATGTAAGTGGTGAGAGCCTGGCCGGGATTGAGTTATTTGGCGGTATACTTGGAATGCTCGCCGGTCTGATTCTGATTGACCAGTGGTTTGTAGCTGTTCTTGTTGCAGCAGCAGCGCTGTTCTGGCTGGTGGAGAAGCTGCTTTCAGCGTGGAAAGCTAAACCGGCAGATCTATCTGATCAGTGAATTTCGCCTGACCTTTTCAGTGCCCACCTGGAAAGCATAGGTCCTGCAAGTTCGTTCACGACTACGGTTCCCAGTATCACGCTGACAAGAGTGTCTGCAAAAGTGCTGAATGCAGGTTCCGCATGCAGAACAAGGGCGAGACCTATTACTATGCCTCCCTGGGGAATCAGGCAGAATCCCGTGTATTTTCGTACCGGTGCAGGAGCTGAAGACAGCTTTGCGCCCAGGCTGGCACCTGTGAGTTTTCCCCACATCCTCAAAACAACAAACAGCAGTATAAGAGGTGCTGATGACCTCAGCACGCCGAAATCCAGTTTCATCCCACTGACTGTAAAAAACAGAATGAAAACAATCTCTTCTATGCTTCCAGATACTTTTTCGGGAATCTGTCTGGACCACTTCCCTGCGTTTACCACGATAAAGCCCATGGCCATTACTGCAAGAAGGGGGTCTGCACTGGATAGCTGGGCAACACCGTAGCAGCTGTAAAGAGACCCCAGCAGCAGAGCCAGCATTCCCGCAGTGGAAGAAATCGTCATCTTTTTTTCAAGCAGAGCAAAGATTCCGCCAATGAGCACACCTATTGCAATAGATGAGCCTATTCGAAACAATGGAGAAAGAATCGAATCTGCTGAAAATGAACTGTGGGTGACAATAACAGCCGCCGCGGCGGCGGCAACACTGTAGTTAAGCATCCCGATACCGTCATCCATTGCGGCAACGCCCATAACTGTTCTTGTAACCGGGCCGTTGCATTTGTACTGGTGTGCGACGGCAAGAGTGGCAGAGGGATCCGTTGGAGAGGCGAGGGCTCCGAACAAAAGAGCCATGGGTACTGCGTAGGGAGCCAGATCCGGAGCGAGAAGAGGTACAAAAATAGCAAAACCAGCAGCTACAAATAGATTTGCAAACTGAGCTTCAAACACGGTAACAATACCGATTGTTTTTCCTACGCTTTTTATCTGCGGCAGGTACAGGCTGGCTCCAACCGAGAAGGTGATAACGGATAGAGTCATGGTCGTAATGAGGTTCGAGCTGTTTACGAAAGACGGCGGGATAACACCGGAAACCTGCGGATTGAGAAGTATACCGGCAAGTATGTAGCCGGTAACTTCGGGAAGCCCCAGCTTAGAAGCCGCTTTTCCGGCAATGAATCCTGTGAACAGCAGAGTTCCAAGCATGAATATTACACTGGTTTCCATGTTCCTCTTTCTGATTCTCCCGGGTTTGCATAAATTAGGGTGTTGCTAACCATAATCAATGGAGAGTTTATATGAAATACTTTGTTTTTTTTGTGCTGGCTGTTCTTGTTGCCGGTTGTGGTGGAAACCAGCCGGACACAGATCCTGCGATAAACCTGCCATCTGGAGAAACAGCCATGGAGAACACTCCTTCCGGACTCAACGCTCCCAATATTACAGGTGGAATAAACCGGGCCAATCAGGAGGTTTGCAGAACCAACATGCTTACAGCATCAGCTTCCATAAGCATGTATCAGGCTCAGCACGGAACACTGCCTGAAACACTCGCCGAAGCAGGTATTTATGCGATCTGTCCGGAAGCGGGGGAATTCAGATACAATGTTGACGGGCAGAACTGGACACTCGAGTGTCCAGCGGACCCATCCCACGGATCGGTGCATAACGGAGTAAGTTCCTGGTAATTCAGTGTTCTGTTTCTGAAATGTGTCTTTTCAGTTCGTCGACTGAGATGCCCAGCAGGGAAGCTGCCTGATCCAGATTGCCCCCACAGTATGTTATTGTTTCAGAGATATGATCTTCAATTATGTCCTTAAGAACCGCAGGAGTAAAATCGCCTGTGTTTTCTCCAGGAGAAATTCTCTCGCGAATGTAGGGTGACAAGTCGTCCGGTGTTATCTCGTTACCCTCAGCACCTACCACAGCACTTGCTATGATGTTCTGCAGCTCCTGAACATTGTCAGGATAGTTGTAGTGAACCAGTAATTCCAGGAGATCGTCTGAAATTGAGAGAGAGTTTTCCTCCCGATCGAGTTTTTTCAGTTCCTGCTGCAGAAAATGGTCGGCTAGCAGGGGAATATCTTCAGGGCGGGAGCGCAGAGGGGGTATCTTCATGGAGTTTACCATCAGGTGATACAGCAAATCTCTGGAAAAACTTTCTCTGTACCGGGGACTTGTTAAATCCCTGGTGGATGCCACAATGATTCTCACATCACTTTTCTTTATCTCCGTAGAATTGTCCCTGTAGTATTCCGAGTTCTGGATCACTCTTTTCAGTCTCACCTGCACCGGCAACCCCAGGCAGTCAACGTTGTCTATAAACAGCGTTCCTCCTGCGGCAGCTTCTACAAAGCCCTGTTTTTCATCGTGTTTACCGCTCCAGTCTTTTGCTCTGCCGAACAGTTCTGATGAGAATTCCTCCCGGATGTGAGCTGTGCAGTCTACAGCAACAAAAGGCCCGTCAGCCCTCAGGCTGGACTGATGGATTGCCATGGCAAGACGCTCCTTGCCTGTGCCCTGTTCTCCCCAGATGAAAATACTGAGATCGCATTTTGCGACTTTTTCGGCGTTGCGCAGTAAAAGGACCATCTCTGGATTCGCTGTTGGCAGATGTGTGAAAGTTTCGCTGTGTCCCAACTCGCCCTGTTCCATATGGGCTGGCAGTTTATCCATGGTTTCCCGAACGGCACCGTGCTCAATGGCGTTGTCCAGTACTTCTATGAGGTGCTCGTCATCCACAGGTTTTGTAAGGTAATCGAATGCACCCCGTTTCATGCTTTTCACTGCCAGATCAACATCATTTGCACCGGTGAGAACAATGACAGGAATTGATATCTCTTTAGCCAGCATCATGTTCAGTATATCAATACCACTGACATTCGGCATATCAAGGTCCAGCATTATTACATCGAAACTCTGTGTTTTAAGAATACTCTCTACCTCTCTGGAATCATTTACCACCGTGGAATCAAACCTGTCTGTCTGCATAAGAAACACCATGAAGTAATTGGTTACCGCAACATCGTCATCAACAATCAGAACCTTGTTCATGATCCGTTCTCCTTACTGACAGTTACAGGGATCCTGATTGTGAATCTGGTTCCACTGCCCGGTTTGCTTGTTACTGAGATACTGCCTCCGTGTTCTTCCATGATCCTGTAAGCAATTGCAAGACCGAGACCTGTTCCTCCCTTCGCCCTTTTGGTGGTGAAGAAGGGGTCGAAGATCTGCCTCTGGGTTTTCTCGTCCATTCCCTTCCCGTTGTCCTGCACTTCTACTACAACGGTATTTTCGTCCATGGAGGAGCTTACGGTAATAAGTCCTTTTGTGTCGTCCGGTATGGCCTGTGCGGCGTTTACTATAAGGTTAACAAGTACCTGCTCAATTTTCTGTGAGTTACCGGGGAACTGTTTTACATCTTCCGATAACTGAAGAGTCATTTCCCCGTGCTTGTGTACCTCATTCTGTACGAGACGCTGCACAGCGGTGAGAAGCGTGTTTATGTCGACTTTGTCAACCAGAAGTCCTTCGTCTTTTCTTGCAAAGCCCCGAAGGCCCTCTACAATCCCCTTTATTCTTTCCGACCCGTGTCCCATGTCGTCCACGAGCGTCATTATGTGTTCTCTGAAAAATGAGTATTTTAGTCTGGCTATTTTAAGGTCAGGATGATTCTTCTGATATTCATCAACAATTGGCAGCATGTCTGTGAGGGCCTGCTTGACTATTTTTATGTTTCCGCGAATGAACTGATTGGGATTGTTGATCTCGTGACCGATACCGCTTACAAGCTGTCCCAGAGAAGCCAGTTTGTCTGCCTGCTGCAGTTGCTGCTCATAGGTCTTCTCAAGTGTAACATCCCTGTAGAATTCCAGAATACCTTCAACTTCTTCATCTCTGTTGAATACGGGAAGTGCGTGTACTTCAAGAAAGCGATCTTCATTTCTGATGGTGACAGTAATGGGGGTTTTGTGTTTTACAATCCTGGATAACCGGCAGTCGGCACACGGACTATCGATATTGAAACACGCCTGATAGCATTTTGACCCGGGTTGAACGCTGTCGCGGTTGCTCATGATAACATTCCAGTTCAGGTCTATCATCAGAACCTGATCCGGAATTGCCTTGAACATTGTTTCAAATCTTCTGCTGCTCTCGTCCATTGTTTCATTTACCCGGCTCAGGTATGAATCAACAGTTTTGAGTTTCTGTTTCTGGGATTCCAGTTCAGTTTCTCTGTTTGCTATCTTTTTCTCAAGCTCCTTAAGCCGATTTGCGAATTCCTCCTCCTCAGCCTGCTTCATAGCAATACTTTCGGAAAGTTCTTTGCGTTCCAGGGCAAGACTGAGCATCCTGCCGATCTGCTTCATCATCTTCCACTCTTCCGGAAGCAGTTCTCTTTCGCTGTTAAGATACCCGACTCTTATTTCTCCCTTGATCTCTTCATTAACGTACAGCAGTACATCAATGTAGTCTCCCGAGGGCTGCTGTCCGTACTCAGTTCCCTGGTAGATAGAGTAAACAATAGATTCCTCAGGGTACTGCATACCCTGGGCCAGGAATGGGGGAAGTTTGGTGAAAAAGTCTTTTATGGTCTTTGACGCTTCTATCCATTCTGCAACGGCGTAGAGACATGAGAGTTCCTTGACGCGCTCTTCTTTTTCCCAGTCATCCATCTTGCGAAGAGAGTCGGCCTGCCTGCCGAATATCAGGTAGAAGCCGCCTGTAACACTGCTTGTGTATGCAACTTTCATAGGCGCGGGAACTGAGTCGGCGGTTCCCGTTGAAAAAACGGCCAGCACACCACGGTCACCCAGGCTGACTCTTTTCATGGCATATCTGATGGATTCTATCGAACTGTCATCGAGAATATCATTGAGATGCTTACCAATTATGTCCGAGTTCCGGGAGGAGCAGGCGTACTTCATAAGCGGACTGACATAGTGGATCTTCTCGTTGTTATCCACCACCAGGAGGAAATCAAATGTGCTTTCGATGAGAGAATAAAGATCATCAAGGGTTATCATAATTACCTCCCGTTTCGGACGGCGGTGTTAAGAAACATTCGTTGTAAATGCTACAATTATCAGTTATCGTCAAGCGTACATTGTTGTTATGAATGAATCAGTTTGTGTGTATGCTGGCTTTCCTGAAAAACCATGCAGTATGCATGAAATGTATTTCAGGCTAGAGATAGAGATATAGATGACAATTTATCTTGCTCTGCATCCTGACGCTGCCCCATGGTACATATCAGTGGCTGTACCCGGAGAAAGCAGTGATTGACAGCACTTTGCTTAAGGCATTTAACCTGTACATAAAGTAGTACATATTTTTAAGAAGGTGTGGAATGACAACATTGACGGCAACGGATGCAAGACGGGAGTTATTTGAGTTAATCAGAGGAGCGAACGAAAAACATGAGGTATACAGAATCAGACACCGCAAAGGATCCACAGTACTTCTTTCCGAGGATGATTATGACAACCTTATTGAGACGCTTAACTTGCTCTCCATTCCTGGCTTCAGGGAGAGTATCAAAAGATCAGCCGATCAGGTTGAAAATGGAGAGACTGTTTCTTTTAGCGCTGTTTTTAAGCAAGACTAGGAGCCTGACCGAAAATACAACATCGGCATTAGACACCACACGAACGGCTGCAAAGCGCGCCGATTATCGTCAAATAGCGCTGCTATTCTTCTCCAATCGACACGCTTTCCATCTCGTC
>QNDR01000032.1 GCA_003646025.1 Candidatus Fermentibacterota bacterium | reverse complement strand
TCACGACAGGTACCCCAGGGATCAGGAAGAGATGGGTATGTCCGGCATCGTGTGCCCCACCTGCGGTCAGGAATACGAGCTTATCGGTGGCGACGACTACTTCTACGTAGAGTGCCCACTACCGTTCAGCCCGGATCACGGGAATATTGATAACGGTGTGGCAAGCTGGCACGATCCAGAAACTGATATGTAAAACTGCTTCGCTGCACCTGTACAAAGACTTCCCCCTGTTCATGTACATTCCCATCGTATTTGGGCTTTTCGTCTCGTAGACATGATTTTTCTCTTTTCCCGCTGCTTGCTCTGACATCCGCGCAACAATATGATATGCGCGGTGGGTTTACCATTGGGGTATCCACAGAAACAGTGTTTAATGCAGGGAAACTGCTTCTTCGTTCAGGTGTTGTCTGTCCCTGCAGGAAGGTGAGATTATGCGTTTAATCACAGCTGTTCTCCTTACTCTTGTGATGATGTCGGCAGCAAATGAAGTTACATTTCAGCCGGACGCTGCAGTGGGAAAAGACTCCTGGATAGTCGATTTAAACCCGAGTTGGAACGGCGGAGTCGATACATCACTATCTGTTGGATGGTGGCAGGGAGCTTCCTACCGTTCATTCATTGAGTTTGTTGAGCTTAACAACGCTGCGTATCAGGGAGCAACAGTTAACTCGGCGACACTTATGCTGTACCTTGAGCTTGCGGGAGGTGCCGGCAATGAATACAAGGTAGGCATCTGTGCTAACAGCTGGGATGAGATGACAGTTAACTGGAACAACGCTCCGTCCGCGATTGATACACACACAGAGTACTATCCTTCGGCTGCAGGCTGGCTGGCTATTGATGTTACTGCCAATGTGCAGTGCTGGTTGGACGGAGGCTATCCCAACTTCGGATTTATTCTGTTCGATCTGGCTGGAACCAATGAATACATAACACCTTACTCCAGTGATTTTACAGATCCTGATCTGCGGCCTCAGCTCATACTTGACTACAACCCTCTTGCCCTTGAAGCAACTACCTGGGCTATGATAAAAGCTGGTTTCTAGCCCGGCCAGACCTGCTGCCCAGTTCGCACAGGCTGTTATGTTACCTGCCATGAAGGGTAGAAAACAGTCTGAGCTGAGGGAAACGTTCAGGATATCAATAACTGAAGGTGTATACTCTCAGGTTTACACAAGCATAGCAGGACCCGGTTCGGTGTTTCTTACAAAACTGCTTGTTGTGCTTGGCGCATCATCAATACAGTTCAGTATCCTTGCTGCAACCGGGCAGCTGTTCCTTGTGCTTATGCCCCTAGGGGCACTGGTTACAAGAAAGCTGACACTGCACAGATCGGCTACTGTAAAATGGGCTGTTGCCGGGCGCGGGCTGACGCCTCTCCTGGGTGTGATTCCCCTGTTTCTCTCAGACAGACTCTCCCTCACCGCGGTACTTGCGGTGTTTGCTGTTTCCACTGCGCTTCTGTCTGTATCCGCCAACATCTGGGCAGGGTGGATGGCCAGAATGGTTCCAGTTCGCATAAGGGGAAGGTTCTTTGCCAGGAGAAACGCTGTTCTGCTGTCTTTCGGTCTTTCCACCGCATTCCTGCTGGGTCTTCTTGTAGACCGGTTCAACAGTGATCCCGTAACGCTACGCTTTGTTCTTGCCGGACTGTTTCTTCTGGCAGGCGTGATCGGGCTTGTGGGTTTAAGAATACTGCTGAAACAACCTGAAAAGCCGGTAACGGTTACAGATACACCTGTACTAAAACTGTTCACCGAACCATTCAGGGACCGGAATTTCAAAAAGCTGTGCATTTTCGGAGGCTGGTGGATGCTTGCTGTGGGAATTGGTGCCCCGTTCTGGCAGCCATTCATGATAGAGTTTCTGAACATGGGTGTTACACAGATTCTTCTGTATGGAATGACCAGCACGCTGGGGTCAATTCTTACACTCAAATACTGGGGCAGGTTCATAGACAGGTACGGAAACATTGCCGCAATGAAACTGGCCATTGGCATCGGTACCGTTGTGCCGTTTGTATGGCTGTTCGTTACCGCTGATTCCCTCTGGATGATCTACGCCGAATCACTTCTGGCAGGAAGTATGTGGGGGTGCGTGGGAATTGTAACAGCCAACCTTGTTCTGGCAGTAGCTCCAGAGAACAAGGCTCAGGTGTACTCCGGTCTTTTCGGGGCATTCAGTGGTGCGGGGCTGATAATTACAATGCTCATCTCAGGCATATTCATGCCTCCCGCTCTTAAGATAGCTGGTATTTCACTCTACCCCATGCAGGTTCTTTTTCTGATAACGGCCTTTGCCAGATTCAGTGCTCTGATTCCTCTTTCGCAGGTAAAAGAGCCCAACGCGGTACCACTGAATGTGGTTCTGGGGAAACTTCGTCTGTGGAACAAGGTCAAACTGCTTAATCTGCGCGTCACGCTTAACAGGGAGAAAAAGAACAGATAGACAAACACCTGTCACTTGTTTGTATTCGTTTTTAGAATATGTTTAAGAATCATGTTAACAAGTGGAGGTGGGAAGTTGAAAAAAAGTCATTCATCGGTGAAGCACAGAAGTTCTTCCGGCAAGTCCAGCCATAGTTCAAAGAAGAGCATGTTCAGATCATCCAGCCCTAAAAGGAGATCTTCCAGCAGCAGCGGCAAGTCGTTTTTTTCAAGAAAGAGAGAAAGCTCTTCTTCTAAAAAGAAACCGCACAAAACCAGCGGCAGCAAACAGCACTTTGTCAAACCGCCCCATGATCCAGGTTCGAAAGACCACAGTCGGGAAATAGAAAACACTGAGGGCTACGTTGACGACAGCGGTTCAGAGGAGTACTACGAGTCTCCGGTTGCTGAAAGCTCCGGTGGTGGTGGATGCCTTGGCTCCATCTCGGGAATAATCAAGTTTGTTATCTTCGCCGTGGTTGTTGTGTTCATAGTTGTTGTTCTTAAGTGCGGCTGCTGACAAAATCAAATCTGAAGTGTAACAGTATGGAGCGCGCATTGCACGCTCCATACGTATTTTCGGATATCAGTTCACTATGGAGCTGGTAAGTTTGAAGTCCATATACATTGTCTGGGTGGAATCATCCATCATAACTATGAATTCCACCGCACCGTCTCCCCTTGAAATATAGATATCGAAGGCGGTACCAGGTTCGGCTGTGTCGGTATCTCTAAGATCAACACAGTCGGAATAAGACCCGGCAGGAACAGTAATACTCGATGTGGTCGACTGAACTCTTCTGGTTACAGTAGGCTCGTCCGGCTTGGGAACCCATGAATCATTAAGAACAACAGGAAGTTTCAAAAGCAGTTCATAATCGGTGGTAACAGTGTCCTTATAGATCCTGTATTCCGTATCTGTCTTGCAGATGTATTCTGTGATAACCTCTGTGTTGGTAAATGTGGTATCCGGCGTTGTAACAATTGTATAGGAACTGTCTTTAAGTACATACAGGTCAAAACCGCTCTGATGAGTGGTTAAGCCCGCGATAGAGGTGAGCTTTGTACCGGTGATGGGAAAAGAATCTCTGTCCGCCGTTTTCATGTAACCACTGATGGAATAGTTCCATTGGTTTCCAACGGAAAGAGGCAGGTAGTCACCCGGGGCACTGGGGCCGGTGGAATCCTCTCCACAGGAGAAAAGCATCATCAACAGCAGAACTGCAAAACCTGTTTTTATCGCGCTCATGATTCACCCTCCAATACTGATAATCAACTGAGCCACCGTGACTAGTATATATGATGTTCATAGAATAAACAACTACATAAAAAGCATCATGGTTGTTGCCTGTGCTTTCGTCGCCGTCAAAATCTTCAGGCTATGCGTAAACCCAGTTTCCAAGCCTGATGATAACAGAGTTCGGTATAGGGTGATAATCCGGTACATCTGCCAACACTATCCACAGCCTGTCGTCATCATTCTGTGTTTGCGGCACCGGCCCGAACACAGATGTTACTGTGGCAAACACATTCACCCCTGCACCTTCATACTGTGCAGCAATGCTGTCTACTTCCGCCTGTGTTACCAGACTGTCCCAGATGATCTGAAACTCATCATCAGGGTCGGGAAGATCAAAGAATGTGGTGTCCTGAACAAGAAAATACGCATGGGGAGTAACAGCCCTGCATGTAAACTGACGGGTTTGCGGTTCGTCTGGAAAATACGAAATATCAGGTACAAGAAGATCAACAGTTTCCCCTGCATCCATGGCGGAAGCAGACTCTATACCAGGGGTAAACATAAGGAGCAAAGCATACCAGATAATATGGAAGTACCTTACAGAAGACATCACAGCCCCATCCTTCCTGCATTAATAGAGAAGAAGAATAGATGGAATATTGTCTATCGCATCGCGCTGTCAACCGGCAGCTGAATACCACTTTCACTTGCTTTTGTCCGTTTTCGCAGCAATACTTTTATTTGAGAACTGCAAAACTGAATTATTTCAGGGTGTCAAACTTCGTAACCTAAAATAAATGTCAACCTTATTTTAGGATTATGGTATTTCCTATAATAGTTGGAGCACCCGATGAATGTACTTAACTCACAATTCGCAGGTACTTCTGTTATTGATCCGAGACCTTCCTGCGAGAGACTGTGAAGACAATCGTCAAAGAAATTTATGTACAGTATATTTTCACGAGGTATTCCGCTGTCCAGCAATTTTTTAACGATCTGAAACAGGTATGTTGACTTTCCACAACGGCGTACCCCGATGCAACGGCAGCCTCGCCAGGGACGGTTGAGATTTTAAGATGCCTGGGCACTCCTGTCTCAAGTTCAACTTCCTGAAAATCCAGAGTGATTTCTCTCAGTGTTTCAATCATATCGCTCCATACCGGACAGAATTATTACCAGTTAACACATTTACTGGTAATAATTACAGCCGGTTTGCAGGATATCTGTCAAGGGATATTACCGGCTGATACATCGATTTATCAGCAGCTCCGGGATTTCTCCCCGGCTTTCGATGAACCCAATTCAAATTGTCTAACTGAATCAGGTAATACCGGAAAAAGTGTGCTGTATGTGTACTCACGCCTGAAATATCTTTGGATCTTCAGCCTGTTTTCAATGCATGGTGAATCTACCGAAGGAAACCAGGACGAAATTTGTTCGTTTAGTTCCAGAAACTGTTGAATGATTACCACCTGCCGTGGCAAAATCATGTTAACTTAAACTCTTCGCATGTTCTTCTGGTTACACACACAATCCCGGGCAGAATCAGGAAAAGGTACTCTCCTGGACCATCTTCAGGAACAATCACATTGTGCTGAATAGATTACGAAATTTCGGCCTTTTCCGTGAATAATTCAAGATCTCCGGTTCCAGGGATTGAAAGCACTGATCATATCTGATTATTCCGCATTTCTGCTTCAGCTTTGCTTACATCAGAAACTGAATTACCGAGTTATCTCTACACGGCTGACTAGAATAATCGCTCCCATCTGGTTATGGCTGCACCCACACAGGCTCCGATTCCTCCACCTCCAACAGCACCGACAACACCAAAAAGAGGAGCCAGGAGAAGACTGGAATCACTCACCTCACCTGTCGAATTCAAGTATAGAACTGCCAGAACGGCATAACCGGTAACAGCGGACCATCCGATTACAGCTCCTGTTTTCATGCCGGATATTACAGATCGCTGTCTGACCCAGAGGGAATCTATCTCATTGGCTGCAATTCCGATTTCGGTTTCATTAGACCATATGTACAAATTGTCTTCTGTCACCTCCTGAAGCACGCCTTCATTTAGATTATCGGATCCGTTAGCAGAATACTGTATTGTATTGCCGGGATGAAGCGACAAAATCACAGATTGTTTTTCCTCAGGTGTTGATGGCAACTGAACAAGAGTATTGCTGCCGCAGGAGACCAGCAGAAGAATAATCAGTGACAGGGATACCGGGCGCAGATAAACCTTTTCTGTTACCATGATAAACCAAGCCCTGCAGTTATTGTAAAAAATCCTGGAGACGGCTCAGACAAATTCTGAATGTTGTCATGCCACTTACCCTCAAGGCAATAAAAGTAATTTGATTCGGCAGGGTAGTATCGCAGTCCCCCTCCACTGCTGTACCCCAGAAAATTCTGGTTCCACGAGTAGTATCCACAACCAATTTCCATGAAATATCTCCATCTGGTACCCTGAGATATGTAGCGCCCAATGGCCCCTGCATGAATGATGCCCTTTTTCAGAGAATAATCTTCCAACTCGGGGTACTGTTCCTGTTCAATGTTGTAGACTCCACCATCAAGCCCGATTTCCAGTGACTTTGAGAGATGTACTACAAGATTGGTTCTTACAGCGATAGAACCGGATGCAGCGTTGCTTCCAGTTCTGTTGCCATACCCTCCGGAAAGTGTAAAAGTGCTCATTCTGTCTGGAGAAACTCGAGGATTGATACCGGTGAGAATAAGAATCGATAGCATAACCCCTATCATACTGTCCTTTCAAT
This sequence comes from Candidatus Fermentibacterota bacterium, assembly GCA_003646025.1. Lineage (GTDB taxonomy): Bacteria > Fermentibacterota > Fermentibacteria > Fermentibacterales > JCC-6 > Sabulitectum. Next base: position 16,942 of record QNDR01000032.1, on the reverse strand, counting down.
TATAAAGACGTCCACAGTCTAAGTATATTAGTATTTTACTCTTGTTTCAGCATGAAGTCAAGGTTCCCATGTTCTCAGACCGCTTAAAATACCGGAGCAAATCCCGAGAAAGCTCTGTAGTTCCTTAGCACTAAAACCTTATTAAAACAGTGACTGTCTATGCGTATATACAATGGGTGCAGATTGATGGACATGGCGGGGGTTGCTAAAAGGCTATCTCAGCTTTCAGCAATGACTTAGATGCTACTAAAGAGTGGTGGAGGCGGCGGGATTCGAACCCGCGTCCGGTCACGGGGACTCGGCAGGCGCTACATGCATAGTCCGCCTTGTTTTTCTCGCCCTCCGGTTGGCTGCGGACCTCCGCCATCGGGCCAGTTCCCATTGATCTCGCCGATTCCCCCGGGAAACACGGGTTGGCGGCCAGTCTTCTGATCGACGCCCCTTCCAGGTCCGAAGACACAACCTGGAGGAACGACTGCCCATCTTGAGGGCAGCTGTCGCTATTTATGCGGCAATTATTTCTATTTCCACCTTTTTAACGAGGCCGGTGGAACCTCGGCATGCTCCTGCGGAATCACTTCCGTACCCGTCGAGACCAGTCGCCCCCACGTGGTTTGCGCATGGAATATATACAAATTGCTGTGAATATGGTTCCAGCTTGATTTCAGGCGGTGATTGTGCTATATGTAGCACTTATATTTGAAACAACAAGGGAGAAGATAATGTCCTGGAAGTGCGATATATGTGGTAAGGGCCCATCAGTGGGTAACCGGGTAAGTCACTCTGTCAAAAGAACCAAGCATGTGTTCAAGCCGAATCTTCAGACAGTTCACGCAATTGTAGACGGCAAGAGAAAGAAAATCAAGGCCTGCACAACCTGCATCAAAAGCGGCAGAGTTATCAAAGGCTAGACTTTGCGATAATGAATTAAAGGGGAAGCATTTGCTTCCCCTTTTTTCTTTTCTATTTTTTTATCTGTACTTTTGTAGTGAATCGTTTTACTCTGTTTCGGCGTTTCGCTCTTCTTCAGCGGCAAGGGCCATCTGGTACTCCCGGGCAAGCCTTGTGTAACCGAAACCCATGTTGAGAAATTCCCATGGAAGCTTTGTGTCCTGGTCTTTTTCCACGAACACAGTGTTCATGTCAAGACCGGCACGGTCGAAGGCAGTGTTCCAGCCAACCCCCTCCAGCTTGATCTCCAGAGCTTTTCCCACAGACTGGTTACCCCGGATAAGAAGAGCCTGTATAAGAGTGGCACGGGGATCAAAGCCTGTTATCTCCTGAACCTTTGTTTTTTTGAAGCTTTCTTTCAACTGCGCAAGATGCTCTCTTACTTCGCGAAGATTAGCCATGGCCGCCCACTGAAATGCCGTCCACGGTCTTGGGATGAATTGATCTATCCTTACTGACACCGGGAGTTTTGTTATCTCAGTAATTGTCTTTACAAAATCAACTATGGCAACCCTGTCTGCGTCATTTTCGAATGGAACTCCAAGCTGAATGCATATCTGTATCTTCTTAACTGAAGCCGGGGCATTCTTTATTTTCTGGAAGTAGTATTCGTTGGTTCTGAACTTGCCAATAACTTTCCTGAGGCTTTCGCTGCCTGTTTCCGGCACGAGAACAAGGGTATCCGCGTCAAGAATACTCTGCAGTTCCTCGGCAAGCTCAGGAGATTCCTTCATGTGTGAACTTACCCTGGCCTTCAGATGGTTCTTCTCTGCTATGGACATCAGCTGGTCAAGCTCGTCGTGGCTGTCCGGTGTACAGGCGGCGTAAACGAGAGAAGTATTCTCAGGAATTTTGCCTATTTTAACTTCCAGGTCTTCGGCGCGCTGCTCTCTGTATGGAAGCAGAAGATACCCGGCCATGCAGAAGCGGCAGTTATAGGGACAGCCTCTTGCAATTTCAAGGATGTATGTGTCTGGAAGCGTGGACTGGGCTGAGATGGTGTTTGTTAAGGCACCAATGCTTTCAGAACTGGCCCACTGACGCATTATTGAGTATTGAGGACTGGCACCGTGAACTGCAGGCACATACAGCCCTGGAAGCATTGCAAGCCCCGCCAGTATCTCCGACTTGGGTCGTCTTCTTGAACCGAGGCTCTTGATTATATCAAGCACAGGACCCAGAGTGGGTTCTGTTTCGCCGATAATAAATGCATCGAAGAACAGGCTCATGGGGATTGGGTTTGCCGTAACACTTAAACCGGTGGCCAGGAGAATAGGCCATTTGTGCTCGCGCTGGTTGTTTCTGAAAGTAATATCAGAAAGTTCCATCATCTGAAGAGCCGGAAACCAGTCTGTTTCAGAAGGCATGAGAAACACAAGAAGATCAGAGTCCTTTATAGATTTACCTGTGTCAAGAGCTTCGACTGGTTTGTGCTGCCTTTTCCTCCAGTTGTACTCGTCTTTCTCAGGTAAAAAAGCTCTGGCACACACTGTGTCTGGCCATGTGGAAAGCTGCTTATACAACCTGTGAAAAGCGAGATGCCCCATTGCCTGGGTGTACTCCCGGGGGAATGCTACCAGAGTTTCAAATACACCTACAGAATTTGGTGATGAGAGCCTTCTCTCAGCCTCCAGAAGCTGGCATCTTCGTTCATCATACTTAGCTCCAGCCGATTTTCGACTCATAGAATCCCTGCTCCCCCTTAAAATATTGAGCAGGAATATACCATACAAATGAAACGCAAACAAATATTACCATTTTATATGCAGTTATATCTAGTCAATATCTCTCTGCAGGAATGTGGGAATTTCCACATCACTGGTGCTCATGTTACCGGGACTGGCTGTGGTATACGACCTCTGCAGGTTTTCTGTACCCCTTCTTTCCGCACTGAATGGAAATGATGTGTGTTTCCTCTGCATAGGCAGCTCTTCCGGCTGTGTGTCATCAGACTGTCCGAAGCCTGTTGCTATCACTGTAACCTTAACCTCATCACCCATACCCTCACCTATGCTTCTTCCTATCCGAATCTCAACCATGTCTCCGACCACATCAGAAATAATCTTCAGAGCTTTGCTGAATTCATTGAACTTCAGCTGCTGGGAAGAATGTATGTTTACAAGAACTTCACGGGCACCTTCAATTGAAATATTATCGAGCAACTGATTGGAGATAGCCTGACGGGCTGCTTCCTCTGCCCTGTCTGGACCGGTGGCCACACCGGTACCCATCATTGCGCCACCTCCGCTGGCAATTACCCTTCTGATATCTTCAAAGTCAAGATTGATCTCACCGGGGCAGGAAATAATGCTGCTTATTCCTTCAACTGCGTTGGAAAGAACTCCGTTTGCAACGCCCATGGCCTCGTCAAAGGTGGCATTCTCGTCCACCACACTCATAAGCCTGTCATTGGGTATTACAATCAGTGTGTCCAGCACGGTTTTCAGCCTCTGTATACCGTCTTCTGCACGCTTGGCTCTTATTGCGCCTTCAGTACCGAATGGAAGGGTAACAACACCTACTGTAATAATTCCGTTGTCCTTTGCTATCCTGGCAATGATCGGTGATGCTCCAGTCCCGGTTCCACCACCCATGCCTGCAGTGATGAACAGAATATCCGCACCTCTCATCAGGTCCTCAATGTCGTTAACACTTTCCTCTGCAGCCTGTTCTCCCAGTTCCTGATTGCCGCCTGTTCCCCGGTTTCTTGTTACCCTTCCACCTATCAGCAGCTGCTCAGTCGCCAGGCAGCCTTTGAAATCCTGCTGATCGGTGTTCACCGCTACATACTCTACACCGGAGATCCCATCGCGTATCATTCTGGTTATGGCATTGCAGCCACAACCGCCAACTCCCACCACCAGAATCCGGATATTCCCGGTGAGATCTTCTCCCACCTCTCTGATGTCGAATACAGCTGCCATGTTATCTCCTTACTTCAGTTTATTGAAAAATTTACTTACTTTTTTTGCAAAATCCCTGTATCCAACCGGTTCCTTTTTTCCCAGCCCGACACGCCTCAGCTCAAGCCCGTGTTTTACCAGTCCAATTGCCGTCGCCATTTCAGGCTCATTTGCGACTTTGCTTACAGATTTAACTGCCCGTGGAATTCCAGGCTCTACCTGATGTCCGGTAATTACCGACGCTGCCTCAATGATGCCGTTCATACGGGCTGCACCACCGGTTATCACAATACCACCGGTGAGATTTGACTGACCTACTCCAGAAGCAGCGATCTCTTCTGCAGCAAAGTTGAATATTTCCTCGATCCTCTGTGCCGCAAGCTGTGTAAGTAGCGGAAGCGCCACTGAGACAGAGCCTCTTCCTCCAACTTTTCTTACAGACAAGGTGCTCTTCTCGGCAAACTGATTGATGGCCGCCACCTTCTCGATCTTGAGTTTTTCCGCATCGTTCCTGGAGATACCGAGACTCTGTATGTCTGTTGTAATTCTGTCTCCACCCATGGAGAACGAGGACAGGTGAACAGGTGCTCCACCTCTGTACACAACCAGATCGGTGTTCGCAGAACCGATATCAACAACCACCGTTCCTACCTGTTTCTCATCACGGTTAAGCACAGCCGATGCGCTGGCTACAGCAGACGGAATAACCGCTTCAACTGCGATACCTGCATTCTGCACAACTGTTCTGAGGTTCTCCGCGGCGATTTTGTCTGCGTAAATTGTGTAGACTCTAGCCTCTACCGAAACTGATTTCAAGCCCACTGGAGGGTCAGGAAGCTGGGAGAATCCCCCAAAGGAATAGTCTCGAACCGTTCTTTCAAGAACCTCACAACCAGAGGGGAGAGTGATGTTCCCGGCGTTTTCTTCCACTTTTTTTATGTGCTCATCTGTTATCTCTTCAGGGTATTCTGATTTGCCATCACCTATCTGCATAGCAGACGAGGAAAGAATGCCCCTGACATGAAGCCCTGTGATGTTGACAAATGCCGAATCAACTTCAAGACCACACATTTCCTCTGCTTCCTCCACAGCCTTCTGAATTGCCTCTCCGGCTATGGCAGCGTTTACCAGAACGCCCTGACGGATATGCCCTGTACATGGAGCAATCCCCACACCGGCGATCTCCAGCTCTGAGTTCTCGTGCTGTATGGCTATTACACATCTCACACCGGAGCAGCCTATATCTATCCCTGCAATAGTATTGTTTTCCATCATGTTTCCTCCGAAGATCTCATCACAGCCTGATGGCTGAATCTGAGGTCTACCTCATCTATCTGTTCTGGAACTATTGTGCTTACCGTGCGCCAGTTACGCCAGTTTTCCAACGCCCTGTCAGGATCTATTACTATCCGTATTCCATTCTGCGTTACAACAATTGAACTGTTTCTTACCTGAACGGACAAAGAACGCTCGAACTGGTATTTCGAAAACAGATTGATAGCGGAAGCAATCACGCTGCTGTCCGGCGATTCAACAATTGTTATCACCGGAAGCTCGCTGTTGATCCAGCCTGCAGGAAGAAGTTCCCCCCGAAGGGTAACAGGAACCTGAATAAATCCGTAGTCAAGCACGAAAGCGGGTTTTCCAGTGGTAAATGTTACAACAATTGTTTCGGGATACTGTATACTCACCGTGACAGAATCAACACCGGGCAGATTCTGCATTTCCGACCTCAGAGAATCCGTATTCAGTTTTAGAAGAGACACACCGAAGTAGGGCCTCAACACCTCGGCAATACCAGCGGAATCAACCATACATGAATTGTCTATTCTGACTCTGGTAAGGTTGATGCGGTTGTTTCTCTCTGCCCACCTGACACCGAGCAGAAGCAGTACAGCTACAACCACAGCCACCGAGGTAAAAAGCAGCAGTTTTTTCACTGGTTTACCTCCTGCAGTATCTTTCTTGCCTCTGCATCCACAGAGCCGGCTCCCATGAAAACAAGTATTCCACCCTCTGCAGCTCTGACAATACTTTCCAGCTGATCCATGGAAATACTCTCACACCGTGCCCCGCTTCCTGTCGCGGCAGTGCACACCAGGGAGCTGTCTACGCCGGGAATGGACTCTTCCCTTGCCTTGTAAACAGGCAGCACATACGAACGGTCTGCAATTCTGAGAGCGGTTCCCATCTCCCTGTACAGAAGTGATGTTCTCGACGGAAGGTGAGGCTGGAACACAACAGTTACAGGGCCATCGGAATGTTTTTTTACAGAACTGAGCGCAGCGGCTATCTCATCTGGATGGTGGGCGTAGTCACTTACAATCACTGTGTTTTTGTAATTGCCTATTTTCTCGAGCCTTCTTGATACACCTGGCCATCCTGAAAGAGCTTCTATGGCCCTGGCCGGTTCCACGCCGCACGCCATTGACAGGGCAACTGCCACCTGGGCATTCCTTACGTTATGCACACCCGGAGCTGGCAAAAACCCGTTGCAGCCAAACAATCTGTACTTTTCTCCCCATCCTCTGTAACTGCCCATTTTTGCATCTATGTCTCCACCTGGGCCGCTTGTAAGTATTTTCCTGCCTATACGCTCCGCCCAGAATCCCAGTCCGGGTTTCTCCATTGGGACAATCACGGTACCCCCTGGAAGAACTGACTCAAGAAATACCTGAAAAGCCCATTCAAGTGCTTCAGGAGAACCGTAACACTCAAGGTGCTCCAGAGCAAAACTGGTGACGGCGGCATGGGATGGGGTAAGGCGGAGGAAAGTTCTGTCGAACTCATCGGATTCTACAATGGCAAGTTCTCCTCCGGGTCTGAAGTTGCCGTTCCAGCTTTTCACATTTCCGCCTACGAAAACTGTGGGGTTAAGACCTTCTTCCTGTGTGATCCACCCCAGCATTGATGTCGTTGTTGTTTTTCCGTGGGCTCCGGCAATTGAAACAACCCGGTGGGAAGATGCAAGCTCAGCAAGAGCCTCGCTGCGTCGCAGAACTGGAATTCCCATTTGCTTTGCCTTTGCAATTTCTTCGTTGTCGGAAGCAACAGCGGCAGAAAAAACAAGTTGCTGTATCCCTTTGAGATGACCGGCTGAATGACCGGTTTCCACGGCAATTCCAATATCTGCCAGAGAGACCAGTTTGTCCTGCGACGGAGCTCCGTCACACCCGGATACATTGTGTCCAAGGGCTTTGTACCACCCGGCGAGAGCACTCATTCCTGATCCGCAGATTCCCATGATATGAACATTCATTGCGTCATCTCCCTGAGGTGGGAAACGATACTGAGCGCCGGATCAGAGGGGAACACAGAACTCATAGCCTGTGACATTTTCTGCAGTCTGTCTTTATCTGCCGCAAGATTGACAGCAGTCTGCACAAAGCCTGAAGACTTTGCACTCTGCTGCTCTACAGACAGAGCGGCACCTTTGCCTGCAACTGCTTCCGCATTTGCGGTCTGGTGATCTTCCGCGGCAAACGGATAGGGAACAAGCATTGCAGGAAGTCCGAAGTGTGCCAGCTCAGCAATGGTCTGCCCTCCTGCCCTTGCTACAACAAGATCCGCTGCGGAATACCACACAGAAAGATCGTGAACAAATGAATCGATTTTTATACCGGTAAGATGGCCAGCTTTTTTCATAACTCTGCTGTAGTCTCTCTCGCCTGCCTGAAGAAGAACAAACACATCTTCCGTAGCAGTCTCCAGCGCAAGATCGTTGATGGCAGACGCACCCTGACTGCCGCCGAGGAAAAGAATCACAGAACTGTTTTCAGGTATTCCCAGAGTTTTAACAGCATCAGGGACCCTCTTCAGTTTATCTGAAACCGGGGTGCCAGTGTAAAACACTTCGCAGTGCAGCCCCTTCTCCCCGCCTGGCAGCCCGGTAAAGGCCATTTTGCAGAACCTGGATGCTATTCTGTTGCTTTTTCCTGGAACAGCGTTGCTGTCAAACAGTGCAGCAGGTATTCCAAGAGACCTTGCCGCGGCAACAGCGAAGAAAGATGAATATCCGCCTGTTCCAAGCACAGCATCGACACCTGTAGATTTCAAAAGAGATCTTGCGGAGAAAAATGACTTTGTGGCAGTAAATGGAAGAAGCATTCTCCGGCCTTTGTCTACTCTGGGCGGATTCATTACGGAAACGTTTTCAATACCCGCGTACATAAGTGTGTCAACGGGCCTTGGAGTACACACGTAGGAAACCCTGAAATATTCCGATGCGGCCTGTCCCACGGCAATCGCCGGAGTTATGTGTCCTCCTGTTCCTCCGCCTGCAATAAGAAGGTGTTTCCTGCTCACGAGGAGGACCTCCTTGATATTCCGAGAACCGTTCCTATGCTGATCAGACTTACCATCATCGACGTTCCGCCCCAGGAGATCAGAGGAAGTGGCATTCCTGTAACAGGGATCACTCCACTGTTCACCAGTGTGTGTATCATCACCCCGGTGATAAGAATCGCGGTAACCCCTCCGCCGACAACAGCCCCGAAAGAACTGCTGGCACTTTTTGACATCCACAGTGCTGAGCTGAACAGCAGGAAGAAAAGCATCATAACAGCTGTGGTTCCAAGGAAACCCGATTCCTCCCCGATTACTGCCAGTATAAAATCCGTGTAAGCTTCAGGTAGAAATCCACGCTTCTGGCGGCTCTGCCCCAGCCCTCTGCCGGAAAAGCCGCCGCTTCCAAGGGCAATCCTCGCCTGCAGAGTCTGGTAATTGTCATCCAGCTCCATACTGTCCCCCTGCAGAGAGGCTTTTATCCTGTTCAGCTGATAGTCATCTCTTACAAGTACAGCCCCTGCCCCGAGAAGCAGCAGTGCACCCATCAGGATCAGAAGATGGGAAAACTTCGCCCCGGCCACGAACAGAACGATGAGCATCACGAACAGGGTAAAGGCCGTGCCTGACAGATCAGGCTGAAACATGGTGAGCACACTGGGAAGAAGTGCAAGAGAAGCGATGACAAAGACGCCTTTGAATGTTCTGATATCCACCGTTCCGTTTGAAATAAGCAGTGCTGATACAAGAACAAAGCCAAATCTCATGAAGTCGGACGGAAGAATCCTGATACCTAGATCCAGCCACCGCACAGAGCCGTTTATACGCGGTGCATACTGTGTTTCCTTGAAAACAAGTGTTGCAACTATTGCCAGAAGACTCAGGATATACACCGGCAGGGCAATTCGTTTGAAAAATGTACCGGATCTGAAAGACAGAACCACACAGGCCGCAATGCCAAATACTATTCTGATCAGGTGATTCCTGAGGTATGTGGCATCAGAGTTTGTATCTCTGAGAGAATAGAATGAACTGGCTGTTCCAACTGCAAGAATTCCAACTACAAGAATCACAACAGTTGTTCCTATAAGCAGTTTCCGGGCCATGGCTGTGCTGTCTGTCATTTCAGTGCCTGCACTATTCTTCTGAAATGCTCACCGCGTTCTTCAAAATTACTGTACTGATCAAAACTGGCGCATCCTGGTGAAAGAAGAACGATGTCGTTGTTCTTCGCCTGCGATAACACGGATTCCACTGCCTGGTCCAGATTGTTCACAATAGAAACCGGGACACTCCCGTGCCACTGACCGGCAAGACTCTGCGCTCCGGATCCGAATAGAACAACAGCTTTTACTTTGTGTGTCAGCAATTCGTTAAGAACCGAATAGTCGCTGTTCTTCTGTTTTCCTCCGGCGATAAGAATTACCTTTTCATCAAAGCTCTCCAGTGCCACCTTCAGTGAGTCAACATTTGTTGACTTGGAATCGTTGAACCATACAAGACCGGCAGCAGTACCAAGGGGCTCGATACGGTGGGGTACTCCGGGAAAATCCGTAAGCCCCGGCACGAGCTTTTCAACAGATATTCCACTGGATGCCCCCATACAGATAACTGCCAGAGCATTCGCGGTGTTGTGCCTTCCACGGAGGGCAAGCTCCCTGGAATGCATCACTTCCCTTGTTCCCGACTCATCTCTGTAGAGCAGCATCCCGTCTGAATCCATCCATGCGCCCAGCGGCACTTCCCGCTCCAGGGAAAAATACATCTGCCTTGCGTTTGAAATATTCCTGTACCTGTCAAGAAGAGGATCATCGTAGTTGAGAACCGCTGTGTCGTCTGCTCCCTGATTCTGAAACACCCGTGCCTTTGCCCTGCCGTAGTTCTGCATTGTTCCATGTCTGGCCAGATGGTCCGGAGTGAGGTTCAGAACAACAGCTGAAGATGCCTTGAGACTGTGTATGGTTTCCAGCTGGTAACTGCTGAGTTCAAGCACGAAAACCGGACACGCAGGATTATCCAGAACCGCATCGCAGAACGCGTATCCCATGTTGCCTGCAGCCACTGCTTCCGCATCTGCTGCCGACATGTTTATCGTGTGACTGAGCCACATGACAGTTGTTGTTTTTCCATTTGAACCGGTAACCGCGAGAACAGCTGAGGAGGTATTTCTCAACGCCAGTTCTACCTCACCGATAACCGGGATACTCAGCTTCTCCGCCTGTTTGACAATTGGAGCTGTCAACGGGACACCGGGACTCAAAACCAGCAGAGAGATACCGGACAGGTCATCACTGGAAAAATCGCCAAACACAGTCTGGCTCATGTGTCTGGTTGCGTGAGCGGATTCCAGGCTGTCAAAGCCTGTAACCGTGTATCCGCAGTGTGCGAGCATTCTGGCCGCCGCCGCACCGCTGCGACCTGTTCCAACTATACCTGCTGTCTTTCCCGACCCGTTCATCCGGTTCATTTCCTTTACAGCCTACCTTATCTTGAAAGTGCTCAGTGCCAGCAGTGCGAGAATCACCGCAATAATCCAGAATCGCACAACAACCTTGCTTTCAGGCCACCCCAGAAGTTCAAAATGGTGATGAATAGGTGCCATTCTAAACACACGTTTTCCTGTTCTTTTAAAATGCCCCACCTGTATCATTACGCTGAGAGCCTCTGCCACGAACACACCCCCAACGAGCACAAGCAGCAGTTCACTTCTCGTAACAACCGCCATTGACCCGATTGCTCCCCCAAGGGCAAGAGATCCCGTGTCGCCCATGAAAACCTCGGCGGGATTGGAATTGTACCAGAGAAAACCAAGACAGGCACCAACGGCGGCTCCAGCAAACACAAACACCTCACCGACTCCCGGAAGGTGAGAGAACTGCAGGTAACTGGCGAAATTAGCATGACCCAGAAAGTAGGCCAAAGCACCGAATGTGAGGATTGAAATCATACTCACACCTGTTGCAAGCCCGTCCAGACCATCGGTGAGATTCACAGCGTTAGATGTTCCAGCCAGCACAAGAACCACAAGCAGGATGTAGAAAATACCCAGATTCAACCTCACGCTCTTTATAAACGGCATTGTGGTTTCAGTTGATCTGATGGTAATTTCCTGTGACTGGTCATCAAGGTTCACAGTTCTCACAGAGGGAATGAGATCCAATTCAAGCTCGGAATCCGCATGCTGGGGAGGTGTGAGCATAAGCCATATTCCAACCAGAATTCCCAGAGCAACCTGACCTGCAAGCTTGTACCTGCCTATAAGCCCCTTCGGAGAGTGTCTGATTACCTTCAGGTAGTCGTCGAGGAGTCCGATAAGCCCCATCCACACTGTGGAGACAAGAACCACAAGAAGCGCTGTGCTGTTGAGACGGCCCCACAGAAGAACAGGCACCAGAAGCGACACAATTATTATCAACCCGCCCATGGTAGGTGTACCCTGCTTTTTCAGATGGCTGGAGGGTCCGTCTGACCTCACTTCCTGCCCGATCTGATGGGCATGAAGGTAGTGTATTATTCTTCCCCCGAACAAAAAACTGAGAAGCATGGCAGTGAGAGTGGCTCCTGCGGCACGGAATGTAATGTACCCGAAGAGATTGAAAAATGCTGAGGCCTCTCTGAATGGATACAGCAGCCAGTAAAACATCAGGTCCCCTCCCTTCGCAGTTCCTGAACCAGCATTCCAAGTTTTATTGTATTGCTGCCTTTAACCAGAATCGTGGAACCCGGTTTCGCCAGTTTTCTCAAAATCTCCAGGGCTTCATGCCAGTCTTCGGCAATCTGTGCATTGAGTGTTGTTCCAGCCGCCATTGCCCGGGTGTACTGCTGACCCACAAGAACCACCAGATCGAACCCGGATTCCTCAACTTTACGCAGAATCGCAAGGTGGCTCTGTGCAGAGTTTTCACCCAGTTCAAGCATGTCTCCCAGAACCGCGACAAGCGGCTTTTCATGCAGCTGGACGGTGGAATCGATGCACGCAGCAGTTGATTCCGGATTTGCATTGTAGCTCTCATCAACAACGGTATATTTTCCGGTGTGAAAAACTGCACCTCTTCCAGCTCCAGGGCGGAGTTCCGATATAGCCTGTGCAGATTCCACAGGGTCAGCACCAAGTCTCTGGGCCGCGGCAATGGCAGCAACGGCATTCTGCATGTTGTGTTCTCCACCGTACTCAAGAGCCAGATCAATACCCCATGGCATTGCTCTACCATTGTCGAGGTAGCAGTCTCCACTGGCACCGTGGGTAATTATCTCAAGACCCATGTGCTCTGCCTCCTTCAGAAGAATTTCCTCCCCTGAAGGAATTACAGCCACACCACCTGGCTCTGTGCAGTGTAGAAGCTCTGCTTTGGCTCTTGCAATTCTGTCTCTGGTTCCAAAATATTCAATGTGTGCGGTACCTATGTTTGTTACAAGAGTCAGGTTTGGTCTGGAGACCCACCCAAGCCGGAGAAGCTCACCGGCGTGGTTCATTCCCATCTCCAGAACCAGCATTTCCATGTTTTCCGGGGTGTTGAGCAGTGTGATGGGAAGCCCCAGATGGTTGTTCAGATTTCCCTTTGTCTGCCATGTTCTGAACCTTGTGGAAAGTGCCGCCGCAAGCATTTTTCTTGTGGTTGTTTTTCCACTTGAGCCGGTGATACCAACAACCGGATACCCTATGCAGTCCCGTGCCCAGGCTCCAGCCTCCATAAGAGCTTCCTCTACGCTGTCCACCTCCAGAATCGGCCCTGTAAATCCGTCTCTGGACACCACAGCAGCTCCACCGGCGCCAAGAACATCTATCACATAGTTGTGTCCGTCTGTATTTTTTCCGGAGAGTGCGAAGAACAGAGAAGCCGGCCCTGCACTGCGGGAATCAATGGTAACCCGGTTAAAACTGTATTCCCCGGGAGTCGGGCACCCGAGCCTTGCTGAAAGAGAAATCAGAGAGCGCATCTGTACCCCCTGCCGGTAAGCGCATTCCTGGCCTGTTCTCTGTCGTCAAAGTGAATTTTCTCTGTACCCAGTATCTGGTAGTCCTCGTGCCCTTTACCGGCTATAATCAGCACATCGCCTGCAGAGGCTGCATTAACAGCCATTGTTATGGCTTCTGCTCTGTTCTCCTTAACTATAGGAGAGAACTCAGCGCCGATCCCTGTAAGTATTTCCTGTATAATGGAGTGCGGATCCTCAGTTCTGGGATTGTCGCTGGTGACAAACACAGTGTCAGCAATTTCAGCAGCAATTCTTCCCATTATCGGACGCTTTCCACTGTCTCTGTCTCCTCCACAACCGAAAACAACAATGAGCCTGTTCTCTGCGATAACAGACCCCTGTTTCAGAACCCGCTCCAGGGCATCCGGTGTGTGGGCGTAGTCCACGGCAACCAGGAACTCCTGACCGCAGTCTACCCTTTCCATCCTTCCGGGAACTCCGGGGAATGAACCTGCTGCCCTGACAGCGTCACTGGCGGAAATACCAAGCTGAACTGCTGCTGCAATGGCCCCTGCCGCGTTGTAGATGTTGAATCTTCCAGGGGCTTTGATCTTTGCACAGAATTCACCTTCTGGAGTACGAAGCACAAACGATGAGCCGGACAGGCCAACCTTGATCTCTGAAATTCTGTATGTATCTTCCTGCCGTTCTCCGAATGTTATGGCCTCAGGCACATCCGGCCAGTCAGGGGCGTAGGTTCCAACAATTGTTACTCCGGAATTCTTGTTCAGGGAAAACAGCTTTTTCTTTGTGTTCAGATAGTCTTTCATTGTGGGGTGAAAATCCAGGTGATCCTGTGAGATATTGGTAAACAGGGTCACATCAAACCTCACACTGCTTACACGGTCAAGTGCAAGCGCATGGCTGGAAACTTCCATAACACAAGCTTTGTCTCCAGACACAACCATTTCTCTCATGTAAGCGGCAACTTCGAGCGAATCCGGTGTGGTAACAGAAGCGGGAATACTTTTTCCCCCTGCTATGTGACCCACAGTCCCCATAATTCCAGTTTGAATTCCGCTGCCTTCCAAAATCCATCGAAGGATATGGGCAGTACTTGTTTTCCCGTTTGTACCGGTAATACCAACAGTAGCAAGTTCATTCCAGGGAGTGCGGTAGAAATTCGCCGATACCAGAGCCAGAAGACTTCTGTTGTTTCCGGAACTGTTCACAACCACAGAGGAGGAGGTGGTGTCGCTCACCGGGTGTTCAGTTATCACCACTGATGCCCCGGCTGCCAGGGCTCTTTCCAGGTAATCATGACCGTCGCTTGAAAAACCTGTTATGGCCACAAAAACAAACCCCGGCATTACTTTTCTTGAATCGTATGCAATACCGTTGATTTCCAAGTCTGAAAGCCCGGGGGAAAGTTGAATCTGTGTACCTTCAAGCAGATGTTTCAGCTTCACAGTAAGCCCCCTGCAGCCACAACCATTTCACCTGCGTGCCGGGGCTGACCAAGGGCTATCTCAGGTGATGTCGACAGTATTCTCGAAACTATTCTCTCGAACACAGGAGCTGCCAGAACACTGCCCCACCGGTACTGGTAATCGGGCATATCGAAGACTACAACCGCAACAAGTCCGGGATTGTCCGCCGGGACCATGCCTGCAAAAGCTGACAGATACCCATCCTGTACAAGCCGCTCTGCCGTGCCGGTTTTTCCGGCAACGGTAACGCCAGGTACCTGGGCACTCTGGCCTGTTCCATCGGTAACAACTGAAGTGAGAACCTGCCTTACCTGTGCAGCCGTTTCCTGAGAAATGATCCTGTGAGCCGGTGACTCCGCCAGCGGCCGGAGCAGCCCGCCCTCTCCTGTGGATTCTATTAGTCTGGGGCGGTAAAGAAGCCCGCCATTGGCAATGGCTCCATAAGCCATGGCCAGCTGCAGCGGTGTTGCAGATACCTCCTGACCTATGGCAAGATTCGCCTTTGAAAGGGCTGACCAGTTACGAAGATCGGTTATCAACCCGCTCTGCTCGCTTGGGAATTCAACCCTGGTCTTACTGCCGAAACCGAAACTCCTGCAGTACTCGTAAAACACAGAGTCCGGTATTGTTGATGCCAGCTGAATTGTTCCCACATTGCTGGATCTGGCGATGACCCCAGTCAGGTCTAGAACTTCCCCTATGGGATGGCTGTCACCGATTCTGTAACCGCTGATTTCAATGTAACTCCCTCTGCAGTCAAACGAGTCGGAAAGAGACACAGTGCCAGCATCCAGCGCGGCGGAAAGTGTTACAGCCTTGAACACGGAACCGGGCTCTGTGGAGCTCTGAATACAGTGATTCATGGCCAGCGAGCCGTTTTCATTGAACACCGGGTAACTGGCCATGGCAAGAATGTCTCCGTTGACAGGGTTGATGATAACCGCGGCTCCCCAGCTTGACCCGGATACTTCAACTGCAAGTTCAAGTTCTTCCTGAGCAATCTCCTGATATCTGGAATCTATAGTCAGGTACAGATCTTTCCCGTTCACAGGCGCAACATTGGCTGCGGTTGCGTCGAAGGCACTGAACTCTCCCCATGAACATGTTTGATAATAGCTTACACCATCTGTTCCCTCAAGAAAATCTTCCATGTAGTATTCAAGTCCCTGGGATACATTTTCATTGTAGGTGCCGATTACTGGTGTTATCGATTCAGCCATGGGATAAACTCTTCTTGTTACAAAACTGCAGTCTGTATGCTCTGGAACAGAATTGATTATCTGCGACGCAAACTCCCAGGGAACATTGTCTGCAATTACAGTGTAGCCTGAGCCTCTCTGCATGGGAACTGAGTATCGGGAGTATTCACCGAGAAGCATGATAAGAGAATCGACCTCCGCTGTTTTTTCATCAGGCACCTGAGGCCAGAAAACAGAAAATGTCGCTTCTGTAACATTTCCGGCAAGCAGATAGCCGTTTTTATCGTAAATGTCTCCCCGCCTGGCCTGTACGCTTACCTGTTTTGTCTGCTGCTGCTCCGCCCTCTGCAGATACTCGTCGTGATGCATTATCTGTATACCTGCCATCTTGGATACAGACAGAACTACAAACACACCACTCAGTACGATAAGAAAGCTGAGGCGGGCGGATACTCTTTCCATATCAGATGCCGCCGCCCTCATTCGGTGACCTCCAGAAGCACAAAGCTCTCAAGGGGAAGAGGAGTCAGGCCAAGTCTTGTTCCCAGTTCGCAGAGACGGCCGGGGGCTTCAAGCCCGGCGATTCTTGAAACCAGAGTCTGCCGTGTACTTTTCAAACTGTCGTTGGCTGCCGAAACAACGGCCAGCTCTATTGATGCCGTTACATAGACATTCCGGACAATAAGCTGTGCCACGGAAAAAACAATAACGCCCACTGCCCCGATAAGCAGAAACTGCCGCACGAAAGGGTTCACAACCGCACCCCCAGCCTGAGCCTGGCACTTCGGGCTCTGGAGTTGATTCTCTTTTCCGCAGGAGTGGGCAACACCCACGGGGGATCGAACTGCCGGAAGTACTCCGAATCTCTGAAGTGCAGTTTTACAAGCCTGTCTTCAAGTGAATGAAATGTCAGAACTGCTATTCTGCATCCGGGTTTTGTCCAGTGATGCATATCGAAGAGCAGCTTTTCAAGATGCTGAAGCTCATCATTTACCATGATCCGGATTGCCTGAAACACCCGCGCGAGGGGCTTCACCGGGTTACCTCGAACTGCAGAGCGTACAGCATCGGCAAGATCATCTGTGGTGGCAAGCTTTCTGTTGCGTTTGATTGCCCGGGCAATGGAGCGGGAACGGCCCTCTTCTCCGTAGCGGTAAATTACATCTGCAATCTGTTTTTCTGTTCTGGAACGCAGCAT
>QNDR01000031.1 GCA_003646025.1 Candidatus Fermentibacterota bacterium | reverse complement strand
GATCTCACCGGTGACGGGTATCCCGATATTGTTGCTGGAGCCGGATACCCCATTGGAACAGATGAGGTGGTTCTCTGGGAGAACGCCGGGGGAACCGGAACCAACTGGCTTAAACACCTGCTTGATTCCGGATACACCTGTTATGACATCAAAACAGCAGATATAAACAATGACAGTGTTATGGATGTTGTTACGGTTAATGCAAATGGCCCGGTTTATTGGCTTTCCCTTCATGGGGAAGACAACGGAGTTCTTACTTCTTCAATACTGGACATGATCGGTAATCCGGAATGGCAGACCATTTACTGGGAGGGAGTGGAGCCCGAAGGAACCGATATGAGTTTCCTGGTCCGCGGCAGCAACAACTCGGACAACATGGGTGTGTGGTCGGAAGCCATACAGGAGCCTGGTGATGTTTCTACTTACCTTGACAGTACCTACAGGTTTATTCAGTATGCACTGATGATGGAGGCGGACGGACCGGTGGGCACACCTGTCCTGAACGAGGTTTCATTCCAGTACGGCAATATGGGGATTGAAGGAACGGAAGACGGGTTTGCTCTGCTGCCAGTTGTTCCCAATCCGTCGGGAAGATGTCCGGTTCTTTCCTTCAGCACATCCGGGGTCAGAGAAGCGGAGCTGACTGTATTCGATCTTTCCGGCAGACAGGTGTTTTCAATATCAGACCGGTGGTCTTCCGGCAGCCATGATGTAACTCTGCCACTGCTGTCTTCTGGAACATACATGGTTTATCTTGTTTCAGAGGGCTTCAGGCAGGCTTCCCGATTCATGGTACTGGGGCAATAGAAAAGTGTCTGCTGAAAGAACCCTGCTGCCTGCACAGCCGCTGAAGCAGGTGTGAATGTTGCGCTGTTCCAGTTAATTTTGTTCATTACAAGGCAGTAATAAGACCCTGATCCGGCGGGAATGTTGTATGTTGCAGGAACAGTGGGGGTGTAAGTGAAACAAACCTTTGTTCCAATGGCGGTTCTTGTTGTGGCACTTGCTGTTCCAGCAGGTTTCATTCTGCATGCAAACAACGGCCAGTTTGTGTACACGCTCGATGATCCCTATATACACCTTGCCCTGGCAGAGAACATTGCTGGCGGTCACTACGGGATAAACAGCAGTGAATTCGCGGCACCCTCTTCCTCTGTTGTCTGGCCTTTCCTGCTGGTTCCGTTTTCCGCTTTGCCTTACGCATATCTGCTGCCTGTTTTTTTCAACGCTGTTTTCTCTCTGCTTACAGTTGTTCTGCTGAGCCGTTTCTACGGGCAGGGAGGTATGCTTCTCTCTGTGGTTTCCGTGTTTGCTTTCAACCTTACAGGGCTCGTTTACACTGGAATGGAGCACAGTCTTCAACTGCTTGCAGTTGCCGCAGTTGTTTCAGGGTTGAAAGACTTTACCGAAAAACACAGGATCTCAAAGCTGCTGGCGGTTTCACTGGTGGCGGCTCCCCTGATAAGATACGAGTGCCTGGCTGTTTCCCTGCCTGTTCTGGTCTTTCTGTTTGTTTCAGGAGAGAGGAAAAAATCTGTTGCTTTGTTTTCTGTAATTGCAGTTCTTCTCGGTACTTTTTCCCTGTTTCTGTTGGGTCTGGGTCTGGACCCGCTGCCTGCTTCTGTCGCCGCCAAGTCTGCAGTGGTCGGGGATTCAGGAAGCATTTCCTCAATTCTGGGAAATCTTTCCGACTCTGTCAGGAGTTTCAGAGGTCTGGTACAGCTTCTTGTACTTGTTCCACTGGTTTCAGTGTTTGCAGGTAAAAATCGAAATTCCGGGGAAAAGTTACTTGCAGGTACGGTGATAGTGGCTGTAATGCTGCATATGATGGTTGGCAGATCAGGATGGTTTCACCGCTACGGCGTTTACATGTGGGCGTTTTCCATTCTTGTGTGTTTCCATCTCTACAGAGATGTCGTACGCAGACACAGCCTTGTATTCTCTGTTGTTCTTCTTGCTCTCAGTGCCGACTACCTCAGCGGTTACACAAAAATACCGGCAGCTTCAGGGAACATCTACCAGCAGCAGTATCAGATGAGAAGGTTTGTGCACAACTGGCTTCGGGAGCCGGTGGCCGTGAATGACCTGGGGCTGGTGTCAATGGGATACGACAGCTACGTGCTTGATCTGTGGGGGCTGGCTACGCCTTCCGCCCTGACCGGTGCAGGTGACCCTGCGTGGGTCGACTCTGCCGCTTCTTTAAACGGTGTGAATACGGCGATCGTTTACTCGGATGAAATTGCAGGAGTTCAGCACTGGACTTCTGTGGCTAGAATGCAGATAAGTCCTCCTCTTGTTGTGTGCGTCAGTGGAGGAGTGGATTTTCTTTCAGCACCATGGTCATCTGCTGATTCACTCAGAGAAAAGCTGGTGGAATTTGAGAAAACTTTACCTGAGGAAATAGAACTGGTTATTTTTCAGTAATGGGGCTGGAGTGACAGTAATTTACGAACGAAGGAGGGAACAGTGAAATTTCTTACAATTGGTCTGGCTGTTGTGTTGCTGGTATCAGCAGCAGGATGTGGAGGCGAAGCCGGAGGATCTGCTCTGATGGGTCGGCTGCCTCAGGGCTACCACATGTACATTGCGTTCGATCCGGAGGCAATGGATCTTGAGGAAATTCTTGAAACACTTGAACAGAATCTTCCGGAAGATGTTCTGGAAAACGCGGAAAATTCTGACATGGTAATAAACCCGTTCAGCTGGGCTGACTGGAAGGAAGGAATGGGCCTTCGAGACGGCGAGATCGGTATTGTTGCCCTCACCGAAGACGAAGATCTTGTGGCAATCTTTCTTCCCTGTTCCGACCAGGTAAAACTGGAGAATTTCGTAGAGGAAAACGATTTCGGTGATACAGAGTATTTCCCGTACGGAGATTACACTGTAATGGTTATAAACTGGGATGATGACGATCTGCTGGATGATCTGGAAGACGCTCTTGGAGAGGCCACTCTCTCCGCCGACAACGGATTTACGGCAATGCAGGAGGTCGCCTCACTTGATGGTTCCTATATCTCATTCCTTTTCACCGGCGAGATCACAGAGGTTCCAGTTTACGGAGTCTTCGGTTCCGATAACAGTGAGAGTGTTCTCAAGTTTACAGTCACGGTGGATGACAATGATGTTCAGCAGTATGTGCAGATGGCCGGGAACGGTCTTCAGAGCAACAGTATTGTTTTCCCGGAGAAAACCATGGCGGCAGTCAGGTTCACAATAGACATGGACAAGGCTATACAGCAGTACACGGATACGGCCGGAGACTCGGACGAATCCGGCTTTGCCGAAATAGAAGCCGGGCTTCCTTTTATCGGTTTTGACAGCATGGAGGAATTCCTGTCGGTGTTCCAGGGTGATTTCTGTATCACCATTCAGAATCTGGAAATTGACGAGCAAGGTGATCCGGAAAACATGGAAGGCATTATGGCCATTTCACTGGCAGATGCGGAGAAGTTTGAATCTTCACTGGCAGCGGTTTCTCTTATTGCCGAATCTGATCGCGAGGAAATAGACAACGTTGTTACCTACAGAATAGAGAAAGACGGTGAAAGCCTGTGGTATTTCATAAGCGAGGATGTGTTCTATGTTACAATGAACGTTCATCCTGAAGATATCATGGATGGTGTTTCCGCAGGTGATTACTTCCAGGGCGTTGCTTCGGAAGGCTTCCTCGGCGGTGCGGTTGACCCCGAGGGAATAATGCAGGGAATACAGGCGGAAGACGATGTGGAAGAAATAATTACCACACTGTTTGAGAATCGTGCAATTTTCTCTGTATCAATGGAAGGCAACACAATTACATCCACTACAGTCGCCGGTCCGGATGTTCTAAAATCACTTGTATCTCTTGCTTCGGTGTTTGCGTCACACGGAGATATACCCGAAGTGGACCTCCACTGACGACTGAGTCAGGCAGATGATACAGATATTTGTTTTAACGGTTCTTGCAGCAGCAGGCGGAGGCTTTGAAAATTCGCTGTCTGTCAGGGATTTTCCCGGAGCTCTCTGCAGCGCCGGGAATTCCGATTCTCTCAGGGCTGTGGTGTATCAGAACAGCGGAGATTTTTCGCTGGCTGCCGTAATGTTTCAGAGGGCTTTCGAAAGGGAGCCCTCTGCAGGTCTGCTGAGCGAAGTATGGGAAGCGGTTACCGCTTCAGATGAGTGTTTCCGCCCGCTTTCCACAGTTGGTTTGAATGAGGATCTGAAGCAGTGGGGTGGCAGACTGGAATGGAGTGCCGATGATCTGCTGTCTCTTGCGGAATCCGCAGACAGGCTTGGAGACAGTTTGCTGGCAGACAGTCTCGTACTGCTGATAACAGACAGATTTCCCGGATCTCTTCAGTCTTCGCAGGTGATCAGCTGGGAGTTCTACAACAATCTTTACCCAGTGTGGTACAACGACTCTTTAAAAATTGCCGTTCTGCAGGATTTTCTTGAGGAGTGGGGAAACCGGTCTGATCTGTGGCGCAGCAGAGCGTGGCAGTACACACTGGCAGCAGTAACGGGAACTTCAGATTCCCTTGTCTGGAAAGACTATCTTCTGAACTGGCAGGAAGCCTGTCCGGAAGACCCGGCGGTGTATCTTACCGGTGCTGCCATGTGCATCGACAGGGACTCATCGTGGGTGGAAGCGGAACACTATGCTGTCGAGGGGCTGGAACTGTTTTATGAGGCAGATGCCCCCTCGGAAGTGCCTGAAGAAGAGTGGGCCCTCACTGCCGACGCCCTTGAAGCCGGTCTTCAGTTCAGAAGACTGTTTGCCATGGCAGGGCAGGGTCGGCGACAGATGGCTCTTGAAGAGCTTGCAGGGGTGATCTCAAACACCTGTTACGATATAAATGATTACCACACGAAGTCATCGCTGTTCTGGCTCCAGGGAAAGCTTCTTGTCGCGGCAGGAGATACCCTGAGTGCACTGGGCAGTTTTGCTGAAGCAGCCGCAGCAGGAGATGTGCGAAACCGCTGGAGCGGCCTGGCGGTTTCTTCCATGGACAGTCTGCTTCCTGAAAACACAGCTCCGGTTCAGTGGGCACGGGAGTACTTCAGATACAGCGGACCGGTGTTCGAGGACTGTACCGATCTCATGGGTCCGGACAGCCTGCTTTCCGGAAGCCGGGTATCATGGTGTGACTGGAACACTGACGGACTTCCGGATATCTATGTCGGGAACTGCCTTTATCAGAATGTTGAGGGTTTGTATTTCACCGATGTTACCGGTGAGGCCGGACTTGATTCGTGCAGAGGCAATGGGGGAATATGGGGAGACATAAACAACGATGGTCTGCCGGATCTGGTAACCTCCGGAAAACCGGTACAGGTGTACCTGAATACAGACGGTACTTTGCAGGATATTACGGCCTGGTCAGGAATCAGACCTTCTGAAGCATCCGCCGAAGGGGTGGCACTGCTTGACTGGAATGCAGACGGCTGGCTTGACCTGTATATCGCCAGCTACGAGAACGGTCAGGGAACAGGTACCGAAGACGGGTTTTACCTGGGCAGTGAACAGGGGTTTGCCGAAGCTGGCGACAGCCTTGGAATGGTACCGTTTCTTGGAAAACCCCTGTGCGGCAGAGGTGTCAGCCCGTGTGATTACGATCTGGATGGAGACATGGATATCTTTGTTTCAAACTACAGGCTTCAGGAGAATTTCCTCTGGAGCAATGAAGACGGTTTTGCAGTAAACACCGCACTCCGCTCCGGTGTGGCTGGAGTTGATGTTGACGGATGGTGGGGACACACCATAGGCAGCGCCTGGGGCGACTACGATAACGATGGAGACTGGGATCTGTTCTCTGCCAGTCTGGCGCACCCCAGGTACATAGTGTTTTCAGACAGAAGCATGCTTCTTCAGAACACACAGGGTCGATTCACCGATGTACGGGCTGAATCAGGAATCCGGTTCGAGGA
Source organism: Candidatus Fermentibacterota bacterium (assembly GCA_003646025.1). Classification (GTDB taxonomy): domain Bacteria; phylum Fermentibacterota; class Fermentibacteria; order Fermentibacterales; family JCC-6; genus Sabulitectum. The sequence goes on along the minus strand of QNDR01000031.1, from coordinate 18,037 downwards.
AACCATGTCCAACCCTGTGTGGGGTGATTTTAACAATGACGGCCTGCTGGATCTGTTTGTTACCTCCATCTATCCGGACAGAAGAAGTTTCCTTTACCTGAATACTGGAGACGGAAGGTTTGAGGATGTGACCTGGCTTTCCGGAGCCAGAGTTTTCAACGGCTGGGGGGCAGCAGCCGGTGATTTCAATCTTGACGGCAGTCTTGATGTTGTGGTTGGTTCAGGGGACGGTCCGACTCTGCTCAGGAACACAACTTCAGAGGGAAACTGGATTCTGGTAGAGGTGGTTCCACCGGAAGGTGTTAATACCTCGGCAACAGGCTGTGTTGTTACCGTGGAGCAGGGAGGTGTTACCAGAATGCGCCAGGTGGAAGGCGGCAGCGGAACAACAAGCCAGAACAGCGGGATTCTGCATTTCGGCCTGAGCTCCGGTACTTCCGCAACGGTGAGGTTGTATCTGCCCGGGGAGACTGAACCGTTTGAAACCGTGACAACAGTGCCTGGAACAGTTATCGAGGCCGGTTCCCGCCATCAGATGTACCAACCGGATTTGACACCCCTGGATAACTGAGATATTATCACACTGTAGGTGTTCATGGTGAGCACTCTGACAATGGAGGAGGCTGATATGCGAATTTTCATAAGCTTGTTACTTATCGCTGCTGTTGCTGTATCTGCAGATGTAAAAACCGGTGGTACAGGTATGCCGAACCCCTGGTCCAGTAATGGTACGTACACCATTGAGGATATTCTGGCCGGCGATCTCTCCAGTTCATATGGCCTTGCCATAAAGACCAACGCTTCAAACAGTATCTGGATTCTTAACTGGGATGATATGCTGAATGTCGAATTTGATATGACAGGTGGTTCACCTACAGGTACTACATGGGCTATCACAGGCGGCGTAGACCCTGATGACCAGGGATACTGCGAGTTTACCGGCGGCAACCAGTGGTTCATGACAGACTATACCGGCAGCTGGTTCGGTGTTTTCGCAGAAGACGGAACATTCATCCGCAACATCGACGGTCCGTCCGGTTACACGAACCTGTTCGGTATCGATGCCGGTCATGACATGATATACGTAGGAAGCCCCAACGAATCAAAACTTGCATGGGGTGCATACACCGGTTCAGAAACCACAATTTCATGGTCAAGCATGGATTACGAATCAGTATACGGTCTTGCGGTATGGGGAGACTACCTGTTTGTTGCCTGCGGTGTTGAGTCCGCCGACAACATTTTCATCCACTCCATCGCATCTGACGGAACTCCAAGCGCATCACCGGTATGGTCATGCAATTTCGCCGAGAGCGCATCTGCTTCAGTTAATGGTGGTATTGACTACGATGGAACTTACCTGTGGGTTTACCCTCAGAACGATTTCCTCTACAAACTCTCCATCGACTGGGATCCTGCAGCTCTTGATGCCGAAACCTGGGGTGGCGTGAAGACTTCTTTCTAAGTTGTCTTTATTAGAAAAGGGCGGAGTCATGTGGCTCCGCCCTTTTCTGTGTGCTGGTAACACTCTCAGCCTCTCAGGGCAATCCAGACCGCCTTCAGCAGGCTGCGAGGATCCATAAGGATGTTTGAATAGGCCTGGTTGGCAAGCGGACAGGCACATTCCCCTGCTTTGATACTTTTCCTGATCTTTGATGCTTCTTTTGAGTTCCATATTTCAAGAAATTCAGAGTCGTCGCCAACTTTCCCCATCTGTCCGTTGTAGGCGAGAACAGCACAGGGCCAGATTCCGCCATCGGCATTTACATGTACATTGAGTATTCCCGCATAACACGGTATAACCTGCCTGTTCTCTTTCAGAATGTCAGCGGCGAGATCGTAGTACACAAGACGCATGGCTGTTGTTATTCTGGAGAGAAGCTTCATGTCTTTCATGGAAGTTCTGACATTTTTCTTGAAGATAAGCATTATCTTTCTGTAGCTGTTCTCGTCGGGAGTTATTCCGCTGCCCAGGTTGAAGAATTCCTCTCTCTCTTCGGCAATTTCATTGATGTATGTGTTTACACCAAGAGTACCCGCGTAGGCAATTATCTCTTCAAGACTGTCCTGGTTGAAACGGGAAACAACGGTACCCACACCAACATGAAGGTACTTGTATGTGCTTCTGAGGGCTTTCAGCCTTTCCAGAGTGTCCAGGAGCTTTTTGAAGTTTCCGGGGATACCTCTGATTTCATCGTGCTGTTCCCCGATACCGTCAAACGAAGGTTTGATGGTAAGAAGGGTACCCGGGGCTTCCTCTTTTATTATTTCGAGAATATTTCTTGTTGTTTCCTCTATCCTTTCCGGCATTATTGCGTTGGTAGGTATGTGGACAACTGCCGGCCTGAGGTGTCTGCATGCAAGGCGGACAATTTCCGCCAGGTCTTTCCTTAAAAAAGGTTCTCCTCCGGATACATTAAAGAAATAGGTCCAGCCTATGGATCTGAACAGCCTCTCTATGGTTTCAAGATCAAGATCGGTGGTGACTGGTTCGTGCTCGTTCTTTTTCCAGATATAGCATGTTTTGCATCTGGACTGACAGTTTCCGGTTACAGAAAATGTAACATTAATCGGGTGGGGAGGTTTTGCCAGGCCGTGTCTGCACATCCAGCCTGTCATTGCGCTCCAGCCAAGATGCGAAAGCTGACTCAGATGATTCATTTTCACCGGAAAATGTTTCCTGAGAAACTGATGAACAACTGCCTGAAGAGCGAACAGTATTTCCACCAGGATAACAACGGCTCTCTGTGCAAGTGCTATTGTGGTAGCCACAGCCATACCACCGACAACAAACGGAGCGAGAAAAAGCCCTCTGATTGATTCCCGTACACCTATGCCGCCTGGAATGAAAACCATCACAAGGGCAATAAGCCAGGAAGCAGGAGCGGCAAGAAGGCACACTGCGACCATGGCGTACGGCGGAGTGGATTCAGGCACACCGAATCCCCGGAACCACACGTACAGCGCCAGGCTTCTGAGAGACCACGAGAGAATGTGGGCGCCTATAAATTTAAACTGGTCCCGGTGGCTGATGTGGGGGAGTTCTTCCATGTCTACATCGAAGTTCCTGGCCAGTCTTCTGGCAAACAGTTTCTGCAGCCCCGGGGCAAACAGCATAAGAAAAGCAAGGCCGGCGGAGAACCACAAAGCAATAGTAATAGCAGGAGGTATATCTGACCCCAGGAAAGGCAGGGCCACCAGAGCAAGTACTCCCAGGGCCACCAGCATGTAGATGTTTTCCAGAACAAGCGCAGTTACACCTTTGAATGTTCCTGTGCCGTTAGCCCGGAGAAAAGTAAGCCTGCCCAGAACCATCCAGAGTTTGCCGGGCACATAACTGCCCATCTGCGTGATGTACCAGTTTCTTCGCAGTTCTCCCCTGTCAATTCTCGGTATTTTCAGGGCCTCAAGAATTTTCTGCCATGGCAGCGGAGCAAAGTAATATCCCAGCCAGACCAGAACGAAGGACAAAAGCATCAGAGGTTTGCTTGCGTTGTGCCCTGAAGTACTCCAGAACTCCTCCAGCTTCGGCTGCCAGTTGGGAAGCAGCTGTGAGTAGAAATAGTAACCTGCACCCAGGAGCAGCACAGGACCTGCCCAGCTCTGGATTTTATAAAACCTGGAATTCTTATGCATTTAACCTTTTTCTTCTTACCACAGAGAACACAAAGAGTATTACAACAAAGAACAGTGCCGCAATGCTTATTATACCACCCTGTACCACATTGCCGCTGCTGTATGTAAACTCCACGGTATGCCTGCCTTCAGGAACCTCCACACCGCGCATCCAGCCGTTTGCCCTGTAAAGAGGAGCAGGAGTGCCATCCACTGTAACTTTCCATTCCGGGTACCATGAATCCGCAAGAATCAGAAATCCATCTGCCGAGCTGCTGGTTTCTATCTGCACCAGTTCCGGAAGATCAATTTGAATATCGGCGGTTCCAGTAACACCTGTGAGTTCCACAGGAGCATCAGTTACAATGGAAACAGATTCCGGCACCAGGCCGTTTTCCACTGCTTCATACCCCTGCTCAACAGAACCGGGGACAACTGATTCCGGAATAAATGCCCTTGGCATGGGGCCCTCGGGGTATTCGGGTATTCCTTCTGCAAGTACCGGGCGGAACTGTTCCCAGGAAGCTGCTCCCTCAGGGGAGGCATAAGAAGTCATGGCTGTCTGTCTCAGAACCCATGGAGAAGCTGTGCGTACCATGTCCATCAGTCTGTCGGTTGCAGCAGGTTTGGCCGCATGGTATCCAAAAACAGATCTGATTCCAAGGGGAATAAGCTCGTTGCCTCCGGGAAACACCCGGCCGTCCCCGGTCATCTCTCTAAGCAGTGGAGCATCGGGATACAGGGATTCTATGGTGGTAGCAGGCAGGTAAACCTGGAAGCTCCTGTTGAAAGGCACCAGCTCCACCGATGAAATCACCAGAATCAGCACGGCGAAAATCCATGGATGCCATCTGTTTTTTTCTGCTGCAAACAACATTGCAGCCATGAGACCGGTAACCAGGAAAACTCTAAGAAAGTCCGTGGATAAAAGAGATGTCCTTCTTGCAATAACAGTTCCGAACTGCGAAGGGTCAGAAACTCCGTTTCTGGTCCACCAGCTGGACTGAAGTGCTTCAGAAACAGGTCCGGCAACAAGAAGAAAAACCAGGAACAGCCCTGAAACTGCTGCCAGAACGATCTTTACTTTTTTCAGACCGCCACTGCTCTGCTTATCAGCGAACAAAGCGTCAAACCCCATCCCGGAGGCGAGAGCAACACAGGATGTTGTTACAAAAGCAGCCATGTGTGGTGCTCTGAGCTTTCTGAAAATGGGAATTATCCTGTACAGCACAGAGAAAACGGGAGTATAACCACCCCAGGATACAACAGTTCCGACAATCGCAAGTGTTAAAAGGGCCGCTTTTGTCTTTCTGTTCTTTCCCAGAATCAGCCCTGAAAGTCCCAGAACAAAGTAGGCTGCTCCAATGAACTCGCTTGACAGCCTGAGGCCCATTCTGCCGAAGTACACAGGGATACCGCCAACCATGCTGTCTGAAAAGCCGTGTCTCATACCGAACATTCCCGGGAGCAGCATGGTGAGAGACTCTTCAGGGGCCAGCGAGAAACTTGAAGCAGTTGCAAGGGAAAGGTCTTCACCTCTGGAAGTATAGGAACTGAACCGGTATCCGGGATACAGTTGAACCGCGGCAAGAGCTCCACCGAGCAGAAGAATTGCGGCAAGACCTCCCAGGTTTCCGGCAATGGAGCCCGCAACGGGTTTTTTCCACATGAATACAGCCAGCACAAAGGCGATACCGGCGGAGTACAGAATCATCTGAGGATGGCTTGCCAGCCCCTGCATCCCGATTGCAATGGCTCCCATGGCAATGTACCTGGTGTCTCTGGACCCTGACCACTTCACAACTGCCCACAGCAGCAGAGGAAGCCACGCCCAGCAGATGATCTTGCTGCCGTGACCGGCGTAGAACAGAGTGTTCGCCCAGCTGCCCGAGGCGTATGCTGATGCTCCCACAAGGGCACCCCACCTGGAAACTCCAGTTGATTTCAGGAACATCCATGCAAACAGGCCTGCCAGAACAAGGTGAACAGGAAACAGGAATCTTATTGCTGCTTCCGAGCCGAAAAGCAGCATCGGGAGCCCGCGTAGCGGGTAGAAAACAGGGGAACTGAAAGATTCGTAAAAAGGAATGCCACAAAGGATATATGGGTTCCACAGCGGAAGTTCGCCCTGGGAAAGGCGGCTCTCCGTGTAGGAGAAAAACGGATAGCCCTGGCTGATTGTGTCACTCATGTCACCACCAGGCAGCCTGGAAGAAGAGAATATGGTCCAGTAGGTGAGAATTGCAAGAAGAATCAATACACCAGCCAGAACTGTCTTTTCACTGTTTATGAACATCTGTTCCTCCTGAAGTAAATTTTACTTTTCCCGAGTTCAGAAGAGCCAGCAACAGCTCTGCCGCAGCCATGAACACCCTCTGACCTGCAATTACCAAAGCAGCAGGAGCAACCAGCCCCGGTGCCGCAATTGAAGCTGCCACAGCCTCTCTTACACCTATACCTCCTGGAACAAAGAACACAATATAGCCGGCCAGCCATGACAGAGGTGCAGCTGCCAGCGTATGAAAAAAACTTACATTTACCAGGCCTGCTCCCCTTAACAGCAGAAAAAGGGATAAACCGCGCATTGTCCACAACAGACTGTAGATCAGCGTTGCAGTGAGCGATGTCTTCAGCGATGGAAGTTTTCCTGGATCAATGCCTTTTTTCCTGCAAATCAGGCTCTGTACCGGATGAAGAAGGGGAAGCAGGAGAATGGCTGATGATGCTGCAATTGCGGCGGTCCTTACTCCGGGATGCTGGAAAATATCGGGGTTGACGATGGCTGGAACCATAACGACCAGACCAACTGCGGCCATGGTAAAAAACAGCTCGTACGCCGTGGTAGCAGCAGCTGGACCCATTTTCATTCCTCTTGCCTTAAGGAAACCCGCTCTGCCTGCAAACAGCCATATCTTGCCTGGAATGTACCTTCCGAGCTGGCTTCCGTACCACGCTGCATACATTTCCCCGGTGGGAACCCTGCAACCCATGGATCTGCTCACCAGAACCCAGCCTGAAGGTGTAAGGCTGAGAGAAACTATCATAAGAATTCCCGATATTACAAGTTCTCCGGCGTTCAGATTCCACTGATACCTCTGGATTTCCTCAAGCCACCTTCCTCCGTTTTTCCAGATAACAACTGCGGCGATCCCTGCCAGCAGGAACAGAGCGGCTTTCGAGATCAGATCGATCTTTTTACCGGTCACAGAAGTCCCCTTTCTGTGTACCAGTTTACAGTTTCAACGGCAGTGAGGCCAAATGGCTGCTTTGCAGTAAACCCCTTTTTCTGTGCTTTGTCTGTGTTGCAGAATCTGTCCATGCCGAAAAGGGTGTATCTGCTTTTTGAAAGAGCTTTCGGACACAGCGGCCCCAGTCTCAGTGCGATTCGGAAAACAAACCGGGGAACAGGGATGAACCTTACAGTTTTACCTGCTGCCACCGATATGTACCGGGCAATCTGCTTTATCGTCAGAACATCAGGCCCGCCGATGTTGTAAATTCCACCGAATAGAATCTCTCCGGGAAAGCTCTTCAGAACTGCCTCAGCCACATCTCGAGCATCTGTAGGTCTTGTTCTGGCATCACCTGACCCAACCAGAGGGAACCAGCCTTTTTTTACCTGACGGAAAAGGGGCAGCTTGTGCATATCTCCAGGGCCGAAAACGAAGTCCGGTCTGAGAATTGTCAGTTTTAAGCGGCTGGCAATCAATTGTTTTTCCGCTTCCACTTTGGTGGATTCATATTCACCCATAGGGTCATACCTGTTGTTTTCCCTCGCATTTGCAACCAGGCCTGTTACGCCGGGAGTACTGAGGTGTATCAGTGGTATTCCCGTTTTCTTGCACTCTTTGCCAAGGGAAACAGGAAGCTGCACATTGGCAGCCGTGAGCTCCTGCAGTGTTGCCCCCTGGCCTCCCAGTCTTCCCGCACAGTTTACCACAAGATCTGTTTTTGAAGGCAGTTCCAGGAACGGTCCATCCTCGGAGAAGCTGTGCGGGTAAACTGTGTGACCTGCTTTTTCAACAGCCGATTTCACATGTTTTCCTATGAACCCGGTGGCTCCTGTTAAAAACACATTCATCGCACAGCCTCCAGAAGTTTTTCCGCGTACGAGTCCCAGGAGAACTCCGAGGCTTTGCCTGCAATATTTTCTTTTGTGTTTTCGTTATCAGCAAGGGAAGAGCATTTCATAATGGCATCGGCAACACTGTGCGGTGTGATTTTTTCAGCTACAATACCTGTAATACCATCAGTTACCGCTTCCGGCAGTCCGCCTGCACTGGTAACAACCATGGGTTTCCGGAATGAAAGTGCTATCTGTGCTATTCCGCTCTGTGTGGCTCTTCTGTAGGGGAGTACAACCATATCCGCTGCATTGAACCATGTTCCAACTTCATTATCCGGTACAAAGGAGTTGTTCCACAACAGTCTGGGAGAATTGTAACTCCGGTCAGTGTAGTTCTCACCGGCTGCTATTATTCTGTAGTTTTCCGGGAGAAGACTGCATGCTTCAATAAGGATGTCCAGACCTTTGTATTCTCTGACAAGCCCGAAAAACAGAAGAGCCCTGTCCCCGGGTTTCAGATTCAGTTTCTTCCTGGCCTCGTCCCTGGGAAGCCCTGTATTCAGGTACTGATCGTACACAGGGTGGAACAGCCTTAGAACTCTCCCACCGGTTTCGTATGCCTGTTTTTCAGTCTGTTTCGAGTGAACCACCAGCAGGTCCTGTCTGTTGTAAAACCGTCTGGACAGAATTCCCGCAAGCGGAAACGATTCGTGCGGTGTTATGTTGTGACAGATGGCCACCGACTTTGTTATTTCTGGATTTACCGCTGTCAGGCACGGAGCAAAGAACGGGTGCCACCACTGGGATATTACCAGATCCGGTTTCATCCCGGTTATTGTCTTCCTGGTTTTCCTCCATGAAAAAGGCTGGTACGAATGAACCAGTCCCTCTGCGCAGGAGAACCCCTCTTCAAACTGCGTTTTCCCTGGAAACAGAAACCCGGGATACAGGTGAGAGTAGTTTACCTGTGTTACCGTGCAGTTCCGCTTTTCGAAAGCCGCGCCAAGCATCATGCCGAACTGCGCAATTCCGCCTCTGTAAGGGGGAAAGGGGCTGATAAGTGCAATTTTCATCTTGTCTGTGAGGTGATTGTGTACGGTTTACGCGGGTTGAAACGAAGGATCATTTCCCCCAGCAATCCCATGGATATAAACTGGAAACCTGCCAGCATAAGAAAAACACCCATGAGAAGAAGAGGTCTTTTGCCTATGGCTTCGCCGCCGAGCCACAGTACGGACAGGTAGATATTGATAACAAGGCCTGCAAAAGACAGGACAGTACCTATTCCACCGAAGAAGTGCAACGGGCGGAAAGAGTAACGGCCCAGGAACAGAACTGTAATCAGGTCTGTGTATCCACGGAAGAATCTTGCTATTCCGTACTTGCTGTGTCCGTGTTTGCGGACTCTGTGGTTGACGGCTTTCTCTCCTACATTAAAACCGTTTCTGAAGGCAAGAACCGGAGTGTATCTGTGCATTTCTCCGTAAAGATCGAGGGTTTTAGCAACGACACTTCTGTATACCTTCAACCCGCAGTTGAAGTCGTGGAGATGTATCCCGGTGGTCAGTCCCACAACGCCGTTGAACAGTTTTGAAGGCAACCGTTTACCGGCAGGGTCATGGCGTACCTTCTTCCATCCGCTGACCAGGTCGAATCCGTTTTGTTCCATCAGTTCAATCATGGGAAGAATTTCTGCAGGATCGTCCTGCAGATCGGCATCAAGGGTGGCGATGAACTCCCCGTCTGCGTGATCGAACCCAGCTGCCAGAGCTGCAGCCTTCCCCCGGTTCACACCAAATCTGAGCCCTTTCAGAGGGTACCTGGTGGAAAGATCAGTTACAGTTTTCCACGTTTTGTCGCTGCTTCCATCATCAATGACTACAGAGTTCCACGCATGTTCTCCCAGGGCGCTGCTTATCTCCTGAAGAAGTTCGGGCAGGCTCTCCGCTTCGTTGTATGCCGGGATTACTACAGTGATCTGAACTTTGCTACCGGTACTCATGCAGGTTTATCTCCCCTCCGCCGACCTTCAAGTATGTGAAGTGGGAAATCCAGTCGCCAAGTGATGCATGCAATAGATTTCCATGTTTTACAATGGAAGGACAATGGGTATGGCCTGTGATCACAAGTTCTGTGCCGTTTTCAGACTGGCTTGCCGCCCACTGCGAGAGGTACTCCGGAACCGAGTCTACCTGTTTTCGCAGTATCCTTCTGCTTGTGTTCGAAAACCGCCTGGCAATCCCTGTGGCAAGTGCAGGGTGCAGTGTCGAAAAAAGCAGCCTCGCCCAGGCTGACCGCATAACCGGCTTGATCAGCCGGTAGCCACTGTCTCCTTTCCCAAGACCATCTCCATGGGCCATCAGGGTTTTTCTGCCGTCTATTACAGCGTTAAAGGTTGTGGTGAAGATTATCTTCATTCCTGTTTCCGATGAAAGATGGTTTCCGCACCACCAGTCGTGATTGCCTGGAATAAAAAAGACTTTCCACCCGGAGTCAGACAGATTTCTGAGCAGACAAAGAATATCGGTGAAACCCAGTGGAATCACCGTGGAGTACTCAAACCAGTAATCAAAAAGATCACCGAGGATCCACAGGGCTCCCGGTTCTCCGCCGACAAGTTCAAGAAGAAACTTCTTCAGCGGCTCCCGGCCGGGATGGTCCCTTCCCGCCGGGTACAGATGTACATCACTGATGAAGTAGTGATTCACCGGTTGCCCCGCAAAGCCCTTTCGACACAGCCGAATCCGTTTGCCCTTGTCACAGATCCGTCTGCCAGTACAAGAGCAGCTGCGGGAAGATTCCCGATTTCAAGAAAGAGTTTTACCGAGTCGTCTCCCAGAGCAACGCTCATGGGGATTTCAAGTGAATTGAGCTGGGTCTGGGATGCATTGCGCACATCCGGACTGAATTGAACGGGAACAGGTGTTATGCCCCGTTCCTGAACTGTGGCGAGAAACGCCAGGTCTTCCTGGCTCTCGGGATATTCACCTAATGGCAGCCAGCAGTACAGCAGAATGGCTTCGCTTGCGCTTTCATCCAGTTCAACATAGCCGTCTGTTCCTGGGAGCTGAATCGTTCCTGGTATGGAGAGCTCAGGAATTACTTCTACGGTTTCAGCAGCAGTCTGACTTTCATCTCCACAGCCTGCAACAAGGAGTACAGGCAGCGTGATTGCAGCGATTTCTTTAAACATTGTTTCAGGGCACCTCGCTGAAAATAATGGTAAGTTTACCGTTGTTGTGCGTGTAGTCCAGCGGGAATGGAATACCGGCTGGCAGTCTGTTGTCCGGAGGAGATACAGTCCCGCAGTTTTCCACTGTGGCGAAGGTAACCAGTTCCCCTGTCTCTACGGTTATGGTCATCGGGAAAACCTCCCAGCTTCCATTACCCCTGTTTTTCGCAAGTATCCATGAAAGAGCGCAGAGTTCGTTGCCTGATCGTACCGAGTTAGCCGGTGCAGTAAACAGAACAACCGGAAGAAAAGCAAGCAGCACCCCCGCAGCAGCTGGAACAGCTTTTTTGAAACTCAAATTTTCTCGATCAGAGAAGAAATTGAATTTCGCAGCGACGCAGGAGCGTGGATACGCAGAAGCCCCACAGTTTTGTTGTGTACTGCTGCAGCCCTGCCGAGAAAAACTTCACAGTTGGGACAGACTCTTATGTGATCTTCTACCCTGGCAACCTTTTCACTGTCCAGTTCTCCGGAAATGTAGTCATTGTAGTGATCGAGCACAAAAACACAGTCAGGGCTCATTACCCTCCAATCCGTCGCTGAACCACTGGCTCAGCTTTGTCTGCAGCACTGCCCTGGCTCTGTGCAGCCTGGATCTGACAGTTCCCACCGGTATCTCAAGAATCTCCGCAGTTTCTGCGTAAGAAAACCCCTCGACATCGCACAGCAAAACAACACTTCGAAAATCTGCACTGAGCTGGGACATCGCTCTGTCTATATCCTCCCTCATCACGCTTCGCAGAAACAGTTCAAAGGGTTGCGGCCAGACTGTTCCAGAGAATCGCTGATCGCCTGATTCCACCTCATCTGTCCAGTCGCTTGGAATTTCACCTCTCTGTTTCGCCCGGTGCTGGTTAAAAAATACATTCCTCATAATTGCAAACAACCATGCCCGTGCATTAGTTCCCCGTTTGAACCTGTCGGCAGCCTTCAACGATCTTACACAGGTCTCCTGTACCAGATCACCTGCATCTTCTCTGTTCCTTACGAGATGAAGAGCGTACCTGTACATACTGTCAAGGTTTGCCATTACCTCGTTTTCAAAAGCCCGGCGATTCTCGGATTTTTTCTCCATCTGTCCTCCACAAGCGAAACATTAGCAAATGGTCACCCTCCGGCAAGTGCGCTGCGCGCTACACAGAGAAGATCTGCAGTTTCTCACGGATTCGTATTTTGCGGTGAAACACACACATCCACAACCTGTAGTGTCAAGGGCTTGCCATTACTACTAAATATTGATAATTTCGGCACATCACAACACTGGAGGGGAGACACTGTGCCACAAGAAAAATCCGGTCTGTTTGAAGACTTTTTTAATAAAGAGGATGAAAAAGAAGAGAAGGAGCAGCCTGTTGTAGAAAACCTGGTTACTCCATCATTCAGTCCCAACGCTGAAATGGTTCTCAAGAAGCGTTACCTTTCAAGAGACAGTGACGGTGAGGTTCTCGAGACGCCGTCGGAGATGCTGTGGAGAGTGGCATCAAATGTTTCAGAAGCAGAGCTTTCCTGGGATGGCGATGCCGCGCAGTGGGCAAAAGTGTTTTACAATATGATGGCCAGGAAGGAATTTCTTCCCAACTCCCCTACGCTGATGAATGCAGGGAAGGAGCTCGGACAGCTCTCGGCCTGTTTTGTTCTGCCGGTGGAAGACAGTATGGACAGTATTTTCAGCGCAGTGAAAAACACCGCACTTATTCATAAAAGTGGTGGAGGAACAGGTTTTTCATTTTCGCGGATCCGGCCTGCAAACGATTATGTCCATTCAACCAGGGGTATTTCCAGCGGTCCGATTTCCTTTATGACTGTTTTTGACCATGCTACGGAAACAGTTAAACAGGGCGGTGTCCGTCGCGGCGCAAACATGGCTGTTCTAAGGGTGGACCATCCGGATATCGAGCAGTTTATCACTGTGAAACAGGACATGGGGCTGTTGAACAACTTCAATCTTTCCATAGCCGCAACAGATGCTTTTATGGCAGCCGTTGACCGCGGGGAGGATTTTTCCATTGTGAATCCCCGCACAGGAGAGAGTGTCAAAGAGCTCAGTGCAAAAACAGTTTTTTCGAAAATAGTTGAAAGTGCCTGGGCCAGCGGAGAGCCGGGCCTGATATTCATCGATAAGATCAACGAGGCCAATCCGACGCCGCACATAGGAGAAATAGAGGCAACAAACCCCTGTGGGGAGCAGCCGCTTCTACCTTTTGAAGCCTGCAATCTTGGAAGTGTAAACCTTTCCCTGATGGTAAGAAGAGGGTCCAGCGGACTTCCGGAGGTGGCATGGAGCCGTCTGGAAAGAACCGTACGGAACGCGGTCAGATTCCTCGATGATGTTATCGAAGTAAACAAATATCCTCTTCCTGAAATAACTGATATGGTTAAGGGTAACAGAAAGATAGGGCTGGGGCTCATGGGCTTTGCCGATCTTCTGTTCAGATTGTCTATTCCGTATGACAGCGAGAAAGCTCTTGTTCTCGCAGAAGAGATAATGAGCTTTATTGAAGACAAGGCAAGGCAGACAAGTGCTGATCTTGCAAGGGAGAGAGGGGCATTCCCCAACTTCAAGGGAAGCCTGTTTGATACCAGAAGCATGCCTGCGATGAGAAATGCCACAGTAACAACCATTGCCCCTACAGGGTCTATCAGTATTCTTGCCGGGTGCTCAAGCGGTATTGAACCTGTGTTTGCTCTTGCATACACCAGAAAGAATCTGCTTGATGACGGTGATGAGTTGCATGAAGTGGTTCCGGAGTTTGCAAAGGTTGCGATGGAAAGGCATTTTCATTCAGCTGAACTGATTGAAAAGATAGCGGAAAAAGGGAGCTGCAAAGGCATAGAGGAAGTCCCGGAAGATGTGCGGAATGTGTTTGTAACATCGCATGATATAAGCCCGTCATACCATGTGAGAATGCAGGCTGCCTTCCAGAAGTACACAGATAATGCAGTTTCAAAAACTGTAAATCTTCCTTCAGACGCAACGAAAGAAGATGTGGCTCAGGTGTTCCGCCTGGCCAGGCAGCTTGGCTGCAAGGGGGTTACCGTTTACAGAGATGGAAGCCGTGACAAACAGGTGCTTAACCTCAATTCGGGAAAACCTGTGGAGCTTGAGGAGCCTGTAATGGTTGGCCCCAGACCAAGACCCGAGCTTACCAGAGGTGTCACAAGAAGGGTGAGAACCGGATGCGGTAACCTTTACGTAACCATAAACGAAGATGAACACGGTCCTGTGGAGATATTCAGCCAGATGGGAAAGGCTGGCGGATGTGCTGCAAGTCAGAGCGAAGCAATAAGCCGCATGGTTTCTCTTGCTTTGAGAAGCCATGTGGATCCATCTGAAATCGCCAGTGAACTGAAAGGTATAAGCTGCCACAGACTTGCCTGGCAGAATGGAACCAGAATACTGTCCTGTGCCGACGCAATGGGCAAGGCCCTGGAATGGCACCTGAATGGAACCAACGGAGAAGAAGATGAAGACCAGCAGTCAGCCGACAGCAAGCCGGATGTTACCATTATGGTGAACGAAGGCTCCGGTACTTCAGCTTCTGTTAACAATCTCGCAGGAGCGTGCCCATTCTGCGGGGGACCGCTGAAGTACGAATCAGGGTGTGTGTCCTGTGCCCTGGAATGCGGCTACTCGGAGTGCGGGTAGGTTTCAAACGGCTTCATTATTGTAGAACAGACAGGCCGGGCTCCAGCCCGGCTTACTCTTCGTTCTGTGTCTCTTCGAGTTCTTTGAGAGCCTTCCCGAGAGCCTGGTGAACTTCCTTCATCAGATCAGGATTCAGAGTAATTCCCTTTCTGGTGGGCTTCCACTCACCGTCGTCGGCCATGTAGTAAGTACGAACTTCTATGTACTGGCGTTTGCGGAATTCGGTAAGACCAACCCTTACCACATCCTCGCCTTTTTCAAACTGGGCTATCTGCTTTACCACTGCAACCTCCGTGTTGATTTTAAGAGGCTACAGTACATTCTGATTGACGGTGCTGTCAAGTGTGTATCCAGAAAGGTCTGCTGTTTGTATATTCCTCTTGAACGCAGGGAGAATTATGGAAAACAGCCACGGATTAAGCACCCAGAGGTTTCGTCAGGTACTTGAGGCGTTGCCCTGTGCCTACATTTACGGTGAAATTCTGGTAAACGGTCATGGTGACGCGGAAGACTATTGTGTTCTTGAAGTCAACCATTCATTTTCCGTTATTACCTCCACAACGCGCGACAAGGTTATCGGAAAAAGAATTGCCGGTCTTTTCTCTCTGGCTTCTGTGAAGGACGATATCGCGGTATTTGCCGGTGTTGCCCTTACCGGCGATCCTGTGGAAAAGGAGTTTCTTTCACCGCATTTCGGTATACATTTCAGAGTGTTCTGCTTTGCTCCTCAGGAGGGGTATTTTGTGGCAATGCTCACAGATCTCTCAAGGGAAAAGAAACTTGAGGGCCGTCTGGAGTTTATCAGGCAGTTCGGTAATTCCACGTCAGATGAGTTCTTTGTTGTGGATTCCATGGGCAGGTTTGTTCTGGCCAACAGCGTGGTAGCGGAAAGACTGGGTACAACCCAGAGAAGCATACCGGGTCATTTTCTTTCAGAACTTAATCCCATGGCGGAGAGTGAGTGGTGGGATACTCTGTGGAAGTCGCTGCTTAAGCGGGGATCTCTGCAGTTTGAATCTGATCACAGGGGAAAGAACGGTGATGTCTACCCTGTGGAGCTGTCAATAGATCTCATGGAGTTCAACGGAAGAAACTATGCGGCATTTGTCGCGAAGAATGTTTCCAGAAGACGGATACTAAGCAAAGCTATGCGACAGGACAGGAAGTTTGCCGAGCTTGCTGCATCCATGGCCGGGTACCTGGTCTGGATGATTGACTCTACTCAGGTTTTCCGACCTCTTCTCGGTGGAGTAAGCAATCTCACAGCCGGGCCGGTCAACGAGGTGTTTTTCACGCTTCTGCACCGGGACGACAGAGAGGAGCTGTTGAAAGCAATCAGTCTTGAGCCGGAGGGAACCAGAGACCTGCGTATGAAAACAGATCGCGGTTTTGTGTACCACAGGTTCAAGTGGTCCCCGGTGGAAGACAACTGCATTGTGGGTATCTGCTACCCGTTGAGCGGAGCGGGGCTTTCCGGTATGGGCAGCCATTCAAATGTTATGGATGCAATATGCATGATGACTGAATCCATGGACGACAGATTGAGCAAACTGGAGAATGTTCTTGCTCAGAACAACACCGCATCTGCAGTGAGAATGGTAAGGGCAATAACTTCAGACTTTTCAAACATAACAGGGAAAGTCAGTTTCCCCGAAAAAATGAGATTTGATGCTTACCTCTCTGACAACGCAGGTATGCTGAAGCAGCTTTGCAAGCAATCGATCTCCGTGTATGTAGATGCTTCGGTAAGGGCAGTTGGAATCTGTGACAGTTCACTGCTGGAAAACAGCATTGTAAGACTGCTTCTTGTGCTTCAGAACACAGGTCTGATCACCGCTGTTTCAATTGGTTCCTGCACCGACGCCTCAACAGCAGGAGTAAGTGTGACAGTCTCAGGTAGAGACGGCATACAGGCTGCACTGGAGAGGTCATTCATTCCGGTAAAGGGGCAGGTTCCAGGGCTGGCTTCTGTCTATGCGATGGTTCGTTACGGAGGCGGTCAGGTCAGTTATGAAACAATGGATGAAAAAGTGGAGTTTGTTCTCAGTTTCCCCAGAGCTGCTGTAGACGATGACGCTGCGTTTATTCTCATTGCCATGCCCGATGGAGTTGATGCTGCCAGATCAAGTGCGGCCCTGAGAAATGCAGGCTATTCAGTGGCTGTTGAAAACAGTTTTTCAGAGATACTCAGAAGGGCAGGTGAAGAAGCAGCCGGTATACTGGTTTTATCGGCATCCATGCCGGACTTTTCCCTGGACGAGATAAGGAACAGCGTGTCGGATATGTCTCTGATACAGATAGGCGGCGAGCAGAACGGAACCAGCACACAATACCTGCCTGACGGATTCCGAACAAGAGACCTTGTTGCCTGCGTGAACGAAATTGCTGCTACAGCTGGAAAGCTTCAGGCAGAAGGTCTCCAAGACGAAAATCTCTGGCGGGAACCCCGTCGGACGCCACCGTTATAACAAAATCACTGTCGCAGAATTCCCACAGAACCTGTCTGCAGGCGCCGCACGGCACCGGTGGCCCGTCCGGGGAGTAGATAACCATTCGGCTGAAAGTTCTTGCTCCTGCTGCAACTGCCGCGAAAACAGCGGAACGCTCCGCACACATAGTCATTCCGTAGGAAGAATTTTCAACATTTACGCCGCCGTATATGTTCCCGTCAGCGTCTTCCAGTATTGCCGCTACTCTGAAATGAGAGTAGGGGGAATAGCTTCTTGAAACAAGTGTTCTTGCTTCATAGAGCAGTTCATTCGATGTCACACAGAACCTCCTTGAGAAAGGAACTGCCCGGGAAATCTCCGTTTATCCGGAAGAAATCAAGCAGTGTACAGGCAATATCACTGAATGTGGTACGAATCCCCAGAGAAGTGCCTGAACACTTCGGCGTATAAACAAGAAGGGGAACATATTCCCTTGAATGATCGGTACTGGGCGTAGTGGGGTCGTTACCGTGGTCAGCGGTAACTACAAGCAGGTCTCCAAAGCTGAGAGACTGCATCAGCTGCGGTAACCAGTTATCCACAGCCGAAAGACCTGTTGCGAACCCATGAAAGTCATTTCTGTGCCCCCACTTCGAGTCGAAATCGCAGAAATTCGCGAAGATGAAACCACCGGAAGACTGGCGTACTTTATCAAGAACCAGTTTCATGCCTTGTGTGTTATCCGCAGTGTGCGCCGTGGTGATGTTTCTGTGGTTGAACAGATCGTCTATTTTGCCCACTCCGGTAACAGGTATGTTTTCTTCCGCAAGCCTGTCCAGAAGTGTTGTTCCAGGTGGAGGAACAGAGAAGTCCTTCCTTCTGGAAGTTCTGGAATACTCTCCAGGTGCATCTCCTGTGAACGGTCTGGCTATAACCCTGCTTACACCCAGATCAGGGGGAACAAGCATTTCTCTTGCTATCCGGCAGCACCTGTAAAGCTCGTCAACAGGAACAGCCGACTCGTGTGCCGCAATCTGAAACACGCTGTC
>QNDR01000030.1 GCA_003646025.1 Candidatus Fermentibacterota bacterium | reverse complement strand
TAAATGCAGAAACAAATTCAGAATCTGTCCGGAACTCACACTGCTGGGAATAAATGAGATTGGACGAAAAAACAGAGAGGAAGGGAACTGATGGCTGAAATCCTTCTGGGTGTAACTGGTGGTGCAGCAGCTTTTAAGGCTGTCAGTGTTGCTTCCCTGCTGAGGAAATCCGGGCACACGGTAAACTGTATACTCACCAAAGCCGCAACTGAATTTGTTACTCCTGTACAGCTTTCATCAGTTTCCGGAACACCGTGCTACACAGATCTGTTCTCTTCTCCGGCGGGAAACCCCATTCCTCATATCACCCTTACTGACCATGCAGATCTTATGGTTATAGCTCCGGCAACGGCTCATTTTCTGGCAAGAGCAGCCCACGGTCTTGCAGATGATCTTCTCAGCACATCTTTCCTGGCCTGTTCGGCACCGGTTCTGATTGCTCCTGCGATGAATACCAGGATGTGGAACAACCCTGCTGTTCAGGCAAATGTGAAGATTCTTTACTCCCGGGGGATCAGTTTCGCAGGTCCCGTATCAGGCAGTCTTGCCTGTGGTACTACCGGAGAGGGGAGAATGGTTGAGCCCGCTGATATTGTTGAGGTCTGTGCCGAAATTCTGAGAACCGGCGGTATAAAATGAAACCTGTTCCGACCCTCGAGTGGCGTGATGACCATCTGGTACTGCTGGATCAGAGACTTCTTCCTTCAGAGGAGGCTTACATTTCCTGCAGATCCACAACGGTGCTTGCTGAAGCAATCAGAACACTTGCAGTTCGTGGTGCCCCTGCAATCGGTATAGCGGCGGCATACGGTGCTGTTATTGCCGCCATGGAGACCCCCGAGTCGTCCGGGTTCGTGAAGGAATGCAGCAGCCGGCTGGATCTGCTGGCTTCAACAAGACCCACTGCGGTAAACCTGTTTTACTGTCTTGATATCCAGAGAAAGATTCTGCATGCGTCAAACTCGAAATCGGATGCTGTAGACCGTCTGCTTGTCAGTGCCCGGAGTCTTTTTATGGAAGATCTGGAGGCAAGCAGGACGATGGGCAGACTGGGTGCCGACCTGCTTCCGGAAAACTGTACTGTTCTTACCCACTGCAATGCGGGAGGACTTGCAACTGCAGGTCTTGGAACGGCTCTTTCGGTAATTTACGAGGCTCATTCCAGGGGAATTCTGTCAGGTGTTTTTGCCGATGAAACAAGACCGCTTCTTCAGGGGGCCAGACTTACCTCATGGGAATTGCAGAAAGCAGGTATTCCTGTAAAAGTTCTTCCTGATTCTGCTGCTGCTTCGCTGCTTCTGACAGGAGCTGTTGACGCGGTGATAACAGGTGCCGACAGGATAGCAATGAATGGCGATTCCGCAAACAAAATAGGAACTTACCCTCTGGCTCTGGCTGCTTTTGAAGCAGGTGTACCCTTCTACATCGTGGCACCAGTCTCCACATTTGACCCGGAAGCTGCAGACGGTGGTTCCATCGAGATTGAGGAGAGAGGCAGAGAAGAGCTGGCGGTTTTTGGGGACAGAAAAACTATTCCTGACGGTGTCGGTGTCTATAATCCCGCTTTTGATGTTACTCCTGTCAGATTAATTACATCCATTATCTGCGAGAAGGGTGTAATTTCAGCTCCGAACACTATTGAATGACGAGGTTGACACTGCACGATGTATGCGATACTATTTCCAGATGATTAACAGCCCGGTTGTCGTGACAAAATATATTGTGTACCGGGGTTTGACTGCTTACAGGATCGTGTTTTATTACTGGAGGAATTGATATGGGAAGAACCATAGGAATAGACCTTGGAACAACGAACTCCTGCATCGCCTTCAGCGATGGAGGACTCCCCGCGGTTATTCAATCCAAGAGCGGTTCGAGGGTCATGCCTTCTGTGGTGGCATTTTCTGCCAAGGGAGAAAGACTGGTAGGTCTTGTAGCAAGACGGCAGGCTATTACCAATCCTAGAAATACCGTAAACAGTATAAAGAGGCTTATGGGTCGCCGTTACGCCGAGGTTGCCAATCATGTAAACGATGTATCTTACGAAATTGTTGAAAACAGCAACGGTGATGCTGCAGTTCGAATCATGGATCGTGTATACACTCCGCCTGAGATTTCAGCAATTATCCTGCAGCAGCTCAAACACACTGCAGAGGAATTTCTGGGGGAGGAGGTCACTGATGCAGTGATCACCGTCCCGGCTTATTTCAATGAGGTTCAGCGCCAGGCGACAAAAGCTGCAGGCAAAATCGCAGGGTTCAAAGTCAGACGGGTTCTCAACGAGCCTACTGCCGCTGCACTGGCCTTTATCGAGCCGGAAGGTAGGAAAAAACTGGTCGTTTACGATTTTGGTGGTGGAACATTTGATGTGAGCGTTCTGCAGGTAATAAGTGGAGTATTTGAGGTAAAGGCTACCCTTGGAGATACCAGTCTTGGTGGTGATGATCTTGACACGAAACTTGTTCAGTGGATAATGAGCGAATTCAAATCGGAAACCGGAATAGACTTGTCTGCGGATAATATTGCGCCACAGCGAGTCAGGGAGGCTGCAGAGCGAGCCAAGTGTGAGCTGTCCATGACCCAGGAAACCGATATAAATCTCCCGTTTATTGCCACCGGTGAATCTGGTCCCGTTCATCTGGAAATAACCATCACAAGAAAACTGTTTGAGGAACTTGCAGGTGAACTTATTCAGAAAACCATACCGCTGTGCAGAGAAGCTGTGGAAGATGCAGGAATGAAGATAGATGAGCTTGACCATGTTGTTCTTGTGGGAGGCTCAACAAGGATTCCTCTGGTACAGAAGCTGGTTGAAGAATTTTTTGGAATGAAACCTGCGCAGTCGGTTAACCCGGATGAGGTTGTGGCACTTGGAGCAGCTATTGAGAGTTCAGTTCTTTCCGGTCAGAGAAAGGATCTTGTTCTTATCGACGTTACCCCGTTGACCCTCGGTGTTGAAACTCTCGGTGGTGTTCTTGCACCTATCATTCAGAGAAACAGCCCAATCCCCACCCGAAACAGCAGGATTTTTACGACAGCCAGCGATAACCAGTCTGTGGTTGGTGTGCATGTGGTACAGGGCGAGCGTGAAGTTATAGATGGAAACAGAAGCCTTGGAACATTCGAGTTACGCGGGATTGCCGCAGCCAAACGCGGAGAACCGCGTATTGAAGTAGTCTTTGAGATTGATGCCAGCGGTATTCTTAACGTTTCTGCCAAGGACACCACAACAGGGCAGGAACAGAGCATCAAGGTAAATCCCAGTGGCGGCTTAAGCAGTTCAGAGATAGAAAGGCTTCGCAGGGAAGCCAGGGCCAATGCCGATGCAGACAAAATAAGAATCAAGTTTGTAAGTCTGCGGAATGAAGCTGACGAGGTTATCTACAGAGCTTCTCGAACACTCAAGATTGCACGGGAAGAGCTGGACAAGGCCTCCTGGGAAGAGCTTGACGGTGAGGTAAAGAAACTCAAGATCCTCCGCGAAGGAGAAGATTCTCTGGCTCTGGAAAAAGCGATTGATGAAGTCCGGCAGCTGAATGGTTCAGTTTCCAAACTTGTTGAAGTGTTTGAATCTGATGAAGACAACGCCGCTTCAGAGTTCCTTGATTCTATAACAAAAGTAGATACCGGGGAGAATCATCCGGAATAGCAGTATTATCTCTGGGGATCATTTTGTTTTTTCCTCTCTGCGATTGTTATATTTCGCCCCATGAATCCATACGAAGTACTGGGCGTTAACAGAAGTGCGTCCCTTGAAGAAATAAAAAAAGCCTATCGTGCTGCCGCCATGAAGAATCATCCGGACAGAAACCCCGGTGATGACCAGGCTGAAGAACGGTTCAAAGAGGCTGCAAAAGCCTATGAGGTACTCAGCGATCCCTCTAGAAGGGACGCTTATGACCGTTTCGGAACCACTGATTCTGCCGGGTCCTTTGGCGGTATGGGTGGTATGCAGGATATATTCAGCGGGTTCGGACTTGACGATGCGCTTCGGGCATTTATGGAAAACTTCGGTTTTGCCTCAGCCGGTTCACATTCTGGTGCAATCAGGGGTGAAGATCTTGTTGTAAAGGTTGATCTGGATCTGCAGGATGCGGTCCTTGGCGGCAGACAGGAGATAGAAGTTGAGAGAAATGTTTCCTGCAGTAAATGTTCCGGCACAGGAGCAGACCCTGAAGCCGGATCGGATACCTGCCGACAGTGCAGAGGTTCCGGACAGGTTGCTTCGGTAAGGAACACACTGCTGGGCAGTTTCCGGACGGTAGGCAAGTGCCCTACCTGCCGGGGCAGCGGAAGTATTCCCAGAAAGCTCTGCTCCAGCTGCAAGGGGCGGGGGTATGAAAAAAAGAAGTCTACAATTGCCGTTGACCTACCGGCTGGTCTCTCAAAGGGGCATTACATAAGACTGGCGGGGCAGGGACATCACCCGGGGCAGGGCGGAACTCCCGGAGATTTGAAGCTGTTGATAAACAACATCGACTACGGTCCATTCAGGCGGGAGGAGGACGATCTCGTTTATCCACTGACCATATCATACCCTCAGGCTGTACTGGGTGCAGAATTTACAATTCCCCAGCCAGGTGGTGACTCGACTGTGGTGAAGGTGGGAAGTGGAACTGCAGCCGGTACAAGACTTAAAATAAGGCATCAGGGAATGGGTCGGCTCAACAGGCGGGGCCGGGGCGATCTGATCGTTGAGATAGATATCTATGTTCCCTCAAAAGTTAAACGGGGGGAAAAAGAACTACTCAACAGGATGCAGGAACTGCAGTCATTCAAGGTTAAACACAGATAGTTCTGCAATTCTGCAGATTCCCGGTGATTAAGTGGTCTGGAAAGGGAATAGTGTTGTTACCGAAACTCAGCTGCACGGTAATCGGGGTTCTCAGGGCGCGCAGGGAAGTATTGGCTTATGTCTGACAGTTCTGTGCTGCAGGTGACTGAAGAGCGGGATCTTTCCCGTCTTGAGTTTTTCAGAGTTCTGGAAGTTGTTCAGAGTTATGCCGGAAGCCAGGCCGGAAAGGCTCTTGTGGCGCGACTTCTACCGTCGAAAAGCAGGTCCGGTGCCGCGCTTCTGATGAACGAGACTCTCCACGCCTCAGAGCTTCTCAGCGCAGGTGTGGAACCGCCTGTTTCAAATCTACAGGGCATTATTGATGCAGTAAGCAATATTGACAGTGGGGTTGTTTCCATTGAACCGTTTCACCTTCGTGCAACAGGTGGAATGCTCCACGATATGATAGTGTTTTCAGACCGTGTAAAGAGTGTTTCCGAATCTGTTTCGGGAGTTCTGGACTCTGCTGTCAGCAGGATTCCTGTTCTGAAAGATCTTTCAGGTCAGCTGCTGCGCATAACCACACCTGAAGGAGAACTGGCTGCAGACGCATCTCCGCAGCTAAAAAAACTGTCTGGCAGAATACAGAGTCTTCGCTCGTCACTTACATCAAGACTTTCGAGAATTTCAAGTCAGCTTGCCGGGAAGGGAATTCTTCGGGACTCTCCTCCAACGGTGAGATCCGGCAGGTATGTCCTCCCTGTTAATTCCGGGAAACGAGGGTTTGTAAAGGGCCTGATACACGACAGATCTGAAAGCGGGTCAACCCTGTTTATTGAACCGGCAGAACTGGTTGAGGCCGGGAATGAACTACAGGAAGCCGTTCTTGACCTTCAGCAGGAAACGAGGAGAATTCTTCGCGAGGCGACTCTGGCGATAAGGGGCAGACTTGAAGAGATAAGAGATGGTATTTCCATACTCAGCGGTTTTGATGCAGTGTTTGCCAGAGCCCGTTATCACACCAGATGCAGCACCGTGTTTCCCCTGGAAGGAAGAATGGATCTTCACCATCTGGCGCATCCGCTTCTGTCTCCGGATACAGTCGTGAAAAGCAGAGTCATACTTGCGGAAGACTGGCGCGTTCTGATAATCAGCGGACCCAACGCCGGGGGAAAGAGCGTTCTTCTCAAAGCTCTGTCACTTGCGTCAATCTGTGGAAGGTGCGGGCTCGGCGTTCATGCCGGTTCCGGATCATCCATGCCGTTTTTCAGCAGGGTGATGGTTTCAATGGGAGACAATCAGTCCATAGACATGCATTTGAGCACATATTCTGCGCGACTGTCTGAGCAGAAAAGCATTCTGCTGTCCGGGGATTCTGAAACGCTGGCTGTTATTGATGAACCGGCGGCAGGAACAGATCCGGTTACAGGTGCCGCACTGGCAGCTGTTTTTCTCGAAGAACTGGCCGATTCCGGTGTGAGATGCGTGGTAAGTACCCATATGGGGCAGTTGAAACTGCTTGCCGGGGAAAAACCGGGGTTTTACAATGCATCCATGTCATTTGATCCGGAGTCTCTTACCCCGGGTTTCAAATTTATACCGGACATTCCCGGGGCATCCTGCACGCTTGAAGCCGCTGCCATGGCCGGATTCCCGAACAGAATACTGGAAAAAGCATCCAGCCTTGCAGGAGACTCATTCAGCCTGGACAGTCTTGTTACAAGCCTTCGAGAACTGGAAGAAAAGCGTCAGAGAGAGATGAAGAGGCTCTCTGAAGACAGAAAACATGCCAGAAAGAGCAGGAAGCATCTTGAGAAACAGCTTCGGGAGACCAGAGCTGGCCTGGAGAAAAAAATAGCTGCAGTGGATGAAGAGAAGATCCGGACGCTGAAGAGTATCCAGTCCAGAGCGGATTCCCTTCTGGTATCCCTTGCAAATTCCAGGTCACCGGAAGACAGGCGAAAGGCGAGGAAGATGCTCAGTCAGCTTGCCGCCGATGAAGCCGTGTATAAAAAGCCTGCAGGAAAGACAGAACCTGAAAGGGATGTTTCAGAGATTCATACAGGTGATCGGGTCATGATTGAAGGCTGGTCAGTTCCAGGTGTGGTGGAAAAGGCAGGTCGTTCCACTGCAATGGTCAGAATAGGCTCCATTCTCGTTAAAAAGAAGATAAACGATCTTGTTGTAATTGACACCCCGGAAGAAGAATACTCCGGCTCTTCCGAGTACGAGTTCGTACAGGAGAATCCGGAGGCGGATCTTCTTGGAATGACAGTTGACGAGGCCATTGTCGAACTTGATATAAAGCTGGATAATTGTATTGCAGTCGGCCTGAAAAGAATCAGGGTTGTTCATGGTAAAGGCCGACTTATGAAGGGAATAACCGATTGGCTCAGGCACGACAGAAGGCTTGAAAGCGTAACAATCGCGCCACCTGAAGAGGGTGGAACAGGGGCATCGATAGTAGTACTCAGGGGGTAGATCGAATGTTATACAGTGCTGGCGAAGTGGAACTGGTCAAGAATTCCACTGATATAGTGTCGGTTGTTCAGCAATATGTCCAGTTAAAACGAGCAGGGAACTCATGGAAAGGATTGTGTCCTTTTCACAAAGAGAAAACCCCCAGTTTCATTGTTTTCCCGGCAACCGGAACCTGGAAATGCTTCGGATGCGGCGCCGGCGGAGATGTATTTGAGTTTCTTAAGAAGATAAAAAATCAGGAGTTCCCTGAGGCTGTGGAAGAACTGGCTGAAGCTGCCGGTATCACCCTGAAAGGTGACGGAACCAGCGGGTTGTCGGCCGGATTATCAAAGGGGCTTTTTGAGATTGTTGATGAGGCGCACAGGTTTTTCAGGAAGTGTTTTGCCGGGCCTGAGGGAAGCAAAGTCAGAGCATACCTGAAGGGCAGAGATATAGACCCTGCGGAATCCGGAATAGGGATAGGTTATGCACCTGGAGGAAACGCTCTGCTAAAACATCTTCGAAGTCTCAATTATTCAGTTTCAGTTATGGGTGATGCCGGCCTGGTTATAACAGACAGAGGAGACCCCTACGATCGTTTCAGAGAACGGCTGACCTTTCCCATTCTCGACAGAAGGGGAAGAGTTGTTTCATTTGGAGCAAGAGCTCTGGGTGATGCTGTTCCAAAGTACCTTAATGGCCCTGAAACTGCCATATATCGAAAGGGTTCTTTCCTCTACGGCTACAGTACAGCTCTGAAAGCTGCGCGGGAATCCGGGATCGCCATTCTGGTTGAAGGCTACTTTGACCACGCAAGACTTGTTTCCGCTGGATTTTCAGAAACAGTAGCGACCAGTGGAACTGCCCTTACAAAAAAGCAGGCAAAAAACCTCATGGGAATGGCGGAGAAACAGTACATCTGCTACGATGGAGATTCTGCAGGCAGGAAGGCTGCTGTAAAGGCAGCAGAGATACTGCTGGCCCAGGGTGCATATCCGATGATTGTCAGGTTACCCGATGGGATGGACCCGGACGATTTTGTAAAGAACAGGGGCAGGGAGGCATTTGAGGAGCTTCTTCGCTCTGCGTATGATCCCGTTTCATTCTGTGTGTCTCTGATAGACGGTAAACTTCCTGAAGGGCCTGAAAGAATAAGGCTGGCAGAGCGACTTCTCGAGGTGGCGGTTTCCTCTTCCAATCCACTGGTGGAAGAAGATCTTCAGAAAAAAGTTGAAGAATTTACCGGCTACTCCAGAGATGCTCTCGAGAAAAAGGGAAATGAAATCAGGAGTTCTAAAGAACGTACCGGCTACATCAGGAAAAGTGCAGGCAATCTCGGAAGCGGAGACACCATAGTACTGAGGGTTGCCACGGCAGGAGGGGTTTACAACACTGAATTTGTAGACTTTCTCAGGACCGATGATCTGACAACAGAGCTGGGCGTCAGGCTTTTGAATGCGTTCAGGGGGCAGATTGACAGGGGCTTTTCTTCCGTTGTTCCTGCGGAATTCCCGGACGACCTGTCTGCCCGGTGTGCTGATATAGTGTGGGCTCTGGAAGGTGTTTCACCGCAGGAAATTCAGAAACTGAAGAGAGACATAACAAGAAAGAGGAGAGAGCTTCCCAGGCTCAGAGAATTGCAGGAGGATCTTGCAAGTTCGGATCCGGAGCGTAAAGCAATTGCTCTGGAGGAATTTGCAGATATGAAAGCGGAAGATGAACGCTAGAAGACCAGTTGCCATTGACACCAGAAATAAATTCAGTTCTGTGGTGGATACAACCGAGGTGTCAACACGGGAAAGAAGATCGCAGCTGGCGGAAACAATAAAAAGTACCAGGCTTAAGCTGCTGAAACTCCTGAACATGGAATCGGAATACACCGGCAGAGTTGACTGGACAGAAGTACAGAAGAAACTCTGGAAGGAATTGAAGAAAGTTACAGATCCTGCAGTTAGAGAGGAAGCCAACAGTGCTATAGATGCTCTCCTTGATGCCGAAGCAGAGCTTGTGGAGGGTAATCTCCGGCTTGTGCTTATTGTTGTCAGACGGTACACAAAAGGGGGCACCGGGGCTCTGGAGGAAATGGATTTTGTTCAGGAGGGATGCGAAGGTCTTCTGGATGCCGTGAGAAGGTTTGATTTTTCGGGAAGTCGTGGTTTTATAAGTTACGCACTAATACGTATCAGGAAAAAAGTACTTCTGGCACTGGAGAGACAGCACAGACTGGTGCGGGTGCCTGCCAATGTTATCAGAAAAGGAAGATACCTCCGGGAAGTAATTGACGATTTCGCTTCTGTTGAAGGGAGATACCCGGCACCTCACGAAATAGAAAGGGAGACCGGCGGAAAGATGGACTGGTCAATTCTGCTGAGTCTCTCTGAGGTAGTTGATTCCATACACAGCCCTGTTGGGGAAAACGGGCTTGTTCTGGAAGAACTGCTGGCAGCAGATGTCCCGGACCCAGGAACGATTCCGCTTAATGAGCTGGTGGAAGATGCTCTGAAGAAGCTGGACGGAAGAGCAAAGTTCATTATTGTAATGCGCTACGGACTGTTTGACGGCAGTGCCCACCGGCTGGCAGAAATTGCAGAGGTTCTGGGGCTGTCTGTAGAAAGGACTAGACAGATTGAGAAGGCGTCTATTAAGGTACTTCGCGAAGGGTTCCGTGATTTTGATGTTACTGAGTGGCTGCAGTGAAGAAAGAGCATCTTCACAGGAACGTTTCAGCGGCACCGGGAATACCGATACAGCAGCAGTTGTATTCGGACCGTCGCTTACAGAGATGTTCTATGTGTCGGGAGCATGGAGCAGAGTCGCCGGAGTAGACCGATTTTCAAAATGGCCTGAGGAGGCACAGGAACTCGCTGTGGTCGGAGATTTCCTCACGCCTTCAATGGAGATGATAACCGCACTGGGAGCAACTTCCATACATGTAATTGGAACCAATCAATCTCTGAAAAGTTTGTCTGTGCGTCTTGGTATTCCTTACTATCAGTATTCTTTCGACAGGCTCTCGGATGTGTATGATTCGTGTGACAGAATTGAACGCCTGTATCCTGAAGCCGATTTCCGTGGGTTCAGAGAAAAGATAGATACAACGCTTGATTCTCTTCACACAGTTTTCCAGCAGGACTCTCTTCGGGTTATGATCGTTGTATTTCTCGACGCAGACGGTTCGGCAACTGTGGCAGGGGAGGGAACCTTCTTTGCCGATATCATCAACGGTATGGGTTGCGTCCCGGCCTCCCCTGAAGCAGGCAGTTATCCTGCGGTTTCCGTGGAGGGTATACTGTCTCTGGCTCCTGACCGTGTTGTTATTATGGACCCCTATGATGCCGGTGAAGCAAACATTGAACTTTGGAGAGGCAGCGGGCTTGATGACTCAAATGTCAGAATTCTTTCAGGTGATTATGTACTTGTTCCAGGAGCCAGACTGTATGAGCTCATTGTTGGAATTGCACAGTGTCTGAACTGACAGTAAAGGATCTGAGTGTAGGTTACACAGCTGATTCTCCGGCAGTTTCCGGTATATCAATGGAAATCGCAGAGGGAAGTGTAACCGCTGTAATCGGCCCCAACGGCAGCGGAAAGAGCACTCTTCTGAAAGGTATTCTGTGCTTTCCGGGGATTCACAGTTCAGGGCTGGTTACTCTGGACTCAGTTGATGTTCACAGTATGAAGAGAACCCAGAGGGCTCGAAGAATTGCCTACCTTCCTCAGCATCCTCCGGTACCCGCAGGGCTGACTGCCATAGAAACAGTTCTGCTTGGAAGATTTCCCCACAGAAGCGCATGGTCGAATGATTCGGGGAAAGACATAGAAATTGCGCTGGAAGCGCTGGAAATGGTCGGGGCAGGTCACCTGTCACAGAAGTTTACAGATGAGATGTCCGGAGGGGAGAGCCGGCTGGTTAATCTTGCCGCAGTTCTCTCCCAGAAAACCGATGTTATTCTTCTGGACGAACCAGGTTCATCTCTTGATTACGGTCATGCTGCACAACTGTGGAAACTGCTTTCCGATCTGGCGGCGAGGGGAATAATCATTCTGGCCACAACCCACAGAATTGAGATGTCCGGCAACGCATTCAACAAAGTATTGCTTCTTTCTGAAGGCAGATCTCTTGCCTTTGGAGAACCTGAAGAAGTGTTCAGTTCCGGTGATCTTCTGTCCGCGGTGTACAACACACCGATGGAAGTAAAGCGAAGTTCGCCTGACGGCGGCTGGATTGTTTTTCCAGGTGGCTCATCATGAAAAGAACACTTGAAGTTCTGCTGCTTCTTGCCGTTCTGGGAATCGCGGTATCGCTGGTTACAGGGCCGCTTGGCTGGAGAGCTCCCAGCCGTGTGATCATGTATCTGAGACTTCCAAGAATTCTTCTTGCTATTACAGCTGGAGCCAGCCTTGCCGTATCGGGATGTATTCTTCAGGCTGTGCTGAGAAATCCTCTGGCTACACCCTATACGCTGGGAATAAGTGCCGGAGCCGGTGTTACTGCAGGTTTTATCATACTCTCCGGGGTTACTCTGCCTGTGTTTATTGTTTATCTGTCAGGTACAGCCGGGGCCCTTGCTGCAGCAACACTTACGTGGTTTCTCGCCAGCCGTGGTTCCCGGGACCATTCCAGCCTGATTCTTGCCGGAGTAACGGTGAACCTCCTCGGAGCCTCTGTTCTGCTTCTGATTGAGTACATGAGCCCGGCGTCCCGTCTGGTGGAAATAATAAGATGGATGATGGGTGACCTGGCGGTGGCCGGGTACACAAGAGTACTGTTTCTTGTCCCATTTCTTGTGGCGGGAATGATCCCTGCTCTTATGAAAACCGGCACTCTCAACCAGTTTCTTACAGGAACCGAGGTGGCGGAGTCAAGGGGTGTAAACACTGTCCGTGAGAGGTTGTTTCTTCTCATTACCGCTGCGGTTCTTGCAGGCGGAGCAGTTGGAGCTGTGGGGCCTGTGGGGTTTGTGGGTCTTATTGTTCCGCACACTGTTAGAAGGCTTGCTGGCGGTGATTACAGAAGACTTCTTCCTCTGTCCGCCCTTGGCGGAGCGGTTTTAATGATATGGGCAGACATTTTCTCAAGGGTGATCGTAACTCCGGCTGAACTTCCTATCGGTGTTATCCTGTCTCTTCTTGGTGGACCGTTTTTCCTCTATCTGCTGGTGAAGAAACCGACGCTGTAACTGCAGAATTCTTTTTCTTGTTCTTCAAGGAGATTGCATCAGTGGTATGTGTTCCTCATATTGCAGGGTGCTGATGGAAAACAGGGGAGGGCAATGCACACAAAACCGGTGGGATGGCTCTGCATCTTCAGCGCATTGGAAAATACCTGGTGTATTGAGCAGATTCTGTGCCGGGATCTGAATTGAGTACCCAGCAGAAGGAAAGTGCTGCAAAGTTCGGAACCTTTCTCGGTGTTTACACACCCAGTGTACTGACAATACTTGGTCTTGTTCTTTACCTGAGGATCGGGTGGGTTGTCGGAAACCTGGGGCTTCCCAGGACGATCCTGATTATTCTGATTTCCAGCTCGATTACATTTATCACGGGGTTAAGTGCTTCGGCAATTGCCACAAATATCAAGATCGGTGTCGGCGGTGAGTACTACATGATCTCACACAGCCTTGGTCTCGAGTTCGGAGGAGCAATTGGCATTCCCCTGTACCTCTGCCGTACCCTGAGCCTGACCTTCTACAGCTACGGTCTTGCCGAAGGCGTCTCGCTGATGCTGACAAACTGGTGGGGGCCGCTCCCCGGTTTCGCTGTTCCAGCAATTGCGGCAACCATCATAATCGTGGTTACAGCACTATCAGGCAGAAGTGCTTCTCTGGCACTGAAGCTTCAGGTTCCCATAATGATAGCAGTTGTACTTTCCATTGCGGCGCTTGTTGCAGGTGCTGTTTCGTCCGGGTTCAGGGCACCGGAGATGGTTCCCACATACAGAACAGCTCCACACGGTTTGTGGTATGTATTTGCCATCTTCTTTCCTGCTGTAACCGGCTTTACCGCAGGAATAGGAATGAGCGGCGACCTGAAGGATTCCAGCAGAAGTATTCCAAGGGGAACGCTGCTCGCAGTTCTGACTGGAACTATCATCTATGTTCTCGTTACAGTTGTGTTCTCTGTTACCAGATCTGTAAGTTTCGAAGCTCTTGCACAGCCTGGTGTAAGAGCATGGACCACAACAGCTTTCCTGGGGGGTATACTGGTGTTTGCCGGTATGTGGGGGGCGATACTTTCATCTGCATTCGGAAGCATTCTTACTGGGCCAAGGGTATTACAGGCCCTTTCGGAAGACGGTCTTGCTCCAGGGTTTCTTTCGCGGCTGTCTGAAAGAGGTCAACCTTCAGTTGCCACATGGATTACAGGTATACTGGCTCTTGCCGCTGTGTTGCTTGGTTCTCTCAATGCGGTTGCGCAGTTTGTAACAATTTTGTTTCTTACTCTCTACGTTATCATCAACTTCAGTGCTGCTGTTGAGAAACTTGTAAGAGATCCTTCCTACAGGCCTACCATAAATGTTCCGTGGTACGTGTCTGTGCTGGGGTCGCTGGGTGCTATTGTCGTGATGCTGCTGCTCAACCCGTTAGCCTGTATGGTCGCTATTGCGATTGAAGTAAGTATCTATATGATACTTCGTAGAAGGGCTTTCAGAAAGAGATGGGGAGATGTCAGGGCTGGTTTCTGGTTTGCCCTGACCAGATACTCACTTATCAAACTTGAGGGTCACCACATAGAACCTAGAAACTGGCGACCCAACATTACAGTGTTTGCGGAAGAGATAGAAAAAGAGATCGATCTGGTATATCTCGCAACATGCTTCAACAGACACAGAGGAGTTGTAAGTGTCTGTCGGATACTGGAAGGACGGCTCAGCAGGGAGAGCCTTGATATTGAGAAAATGGAATCTGTGATGAGAGAAGTGCTGTTCGACCGCGGAATTTCAGCTTTCTGCGAGGTAAGTGTTTCGCCCGATTTTATTCAGGGTGCCATTGATGTGGCACAGATAAACGGTGTGGGACATCTGAGGTCAAACACCGTGATGTTCGGGTGGCCAAGCGATGATGTGAAGCTTGATCTGATGCTGATGATCATGAGAACAATTGCGACAATCGGCAGAAGCACCATAATAACCAAGTTGACCAGTTTGAAGGATCGGGGTTTTTACAGGCAGATCGATATCTGGTGGGGCGGGCTTGAAAACAACGGAGATCTTATGCTTCTGCTGGCACACCTGCTTCGTCTCAGCCCCATGTGGCATGGAGCGAAGATTGTTCTCAGATCAGTAGTAGACAATTTCAGTGCAAAAAAAGATACAGAACAGAGTCTGGTAGATATCATCAGTTCTGTCAGGATAAAGGCTGATGCCGAAGTTATCGTTAACGATTCCGGGCTTGATCTTGCGGAAATAATAACAGCCAACAGTGCTCAGGCTGACATTACGTTCATGGGGTTGATGATACCTGAAAGCGGACATGAGAAGGAGTACAGCGCAAAACTCACTGAGCTTTCCGAAGGGCTGGACTCTGTGGTGTTTGTAAGGAATGCAAGCGAATTTTCCGGTAAACTTCTGTGACATACTTTACAGTTATAGAAAGCCCCCGCCTTTCGGCAGGGGCTGAACTCCGTGAAGTTTATTACTGCTGGTGGGTGGCGGCGTAGTCTGCTCTGAGAGAATCCATGGTGTTGTAGTACTGGTCTCTCTGATCCTGTATGTCTGCGCTGCTTCGTATGGATGCCATCAGTCTGCCGAAGAAAACCTGGTTGTGGCTGTTCTGAACAGAAAGATAGAAGCCTGCAAGCTGTGATGCATTGTCAGGAATCTCCGCTTCTGTGCGGGTTACTATTTCTGCGAGATATGAAACTCCGTTGTTGCTGAACGGGCCCTGGACGGTGTACTCGTCCGCCAGCAGGGCAACATCAGCAAAGCTTTCGCAGCCCAGAAGACCCCGATATGCAGACTGGTCCGATCCCGCCCACTGTCTTACTGAAACAGGATTGAACTGCTGTGTATCGTAAACCTCCAGCGATTCGGATGCTGCCCATTCATCCATACTGAGACCGCTGCTCTCAATGGCCGAAAGAGCTCTGGATGCCATAGCCAGGGATTCATCCTGCTGTCTCCGGGAGTAGAGTTCAAGAAGTATTGCGTTGTTGTCCAGAGCTTCCTGAAGGGTTAACTGCCCACCTGGAATTTCTTCGAGTTTTCTCGCCACCATGAGAGCCGGGTATCCAGTGGTAAGACTGGGTACATAGAACACAGGACCAATACTGTCTGCCCAGATGGAATCAGTAGCGAATGAGATCAAAGATTGAGGAATAGTTGCAGATGGTGTGGTTTCTCTGCTGATTACCAGCTCGCCGTAATCAACAAGAGAAAGCTGATCGTAAACGGGATACTCTGTGAGAAGAATTGACTCGGCGCCTTCCTCAAGATCCCAGAGAGTTTCTCTTACTGTTCTGTAGCTTGGGAACAGAGGTATTTCCCAGTGAACAAGTGTAAGGGTATCACTGTCTCCAGTGGTGTCATCAACTGCACTGTTCACAGACAGAAGTTCCACGGAATGGCCAGCCATCATTGAAGTCTGGTTCATGGAAGCAGCCAGGAAAGGTTCTGAAAGGTCTCCAGCGGACAGATCAACATTCCACCCGGAGAATCCGGCAAGCTGGGTTCTTGTAACCGAGAAAGTGTCCGGAATTCCTGTACCGCTTAATGCCAGAGAATCCACCATGGCAAGGGTTGCATCAATGTCTTCCTGCGTCGGTTGAACGGAGAATGTTGCGTATCTGATGGCAGCACCGGGAGACGACACGAACAGATCCGTGTTTGAATTGTAGAACTCTACGAGTTCATCTTCCAGTGGAAGTTCCGGAGACGAGTTGAACGGAATGTACCTTGCTGAAACCGATGTCATCGCATCCATAACAAGAAACTCGACTTCATCCGCAGAAATAAGATTTTCAAGGGAAACTGCAGCTCCAAACATGGCCATGTCCGCCTGGGCAATCAGCTGGTACAGTGTAGACCTGTAATTTGGGTCGTTCTCGTATTCCTTCATATAACCGTCGGGATCTTCAATACCGAACATCTGAAGCTGTGTTCTAAGAAGAGCTTGTGCCATTGAAGGTTTTACCGGTTCCCATCCGAGCTGCTTCAGGTATTCATCCTGAAGTGTTCTGTCAACCATGATTTCAAAAGCAGAGTTGTTGATATCGTTGAACATCAGTGCAAGCTGGTTTTCCGGGTCAGGATCTCCCATCTGCTCCATCTGATTTTTCATGTTGTTGTAAACTTCATCGCGTACCGCGTCGTATGATGCGGGCTGAAGTCCTGTTCCGTTTACGGTACCAACAACAAGTTTGTCAACTTCAACGTTCTGGACACCCCCGCGTCCCCACTGAAGAAAAATCATACCAACGAAGATGACAACGACTGCGATAAGGAATATCTTTGCATTGTTTCTGAACCAGGTTAACATTAAAGGATCCCCTCTGTTGAATTGAGGGTGGAAAATAAGCAAAATGCCGTCCAAGGGGCAAGACCCGAGAGGTGCTGAGAATTGATAGTCAAGAACTTTGACGATATGATGAAGAGAGTTGAAACCGCATCTCCGGGAGATCTGTTTGTGGTGTCCGGAGAAGAATATTACCAGTCAAACAGGCTTCTTGACGCTTTTTGTCGCCGTGGAGTTGAACTGTCTTTTGAACCTGTCAGAATTGTACCCGATGACCTTAAAGAGGCGAACCTCACCTCGATGTTCAGCGAGGCATCTCTTTTCAGTCCGGGGAAATATGTGGTGATAGGTGAGGTCGATAAATTTACAAAATCTCAGAAGAGTGAGTTTGAAAAGCTTGTTTCAGGCAGTTTTGATCACATTGTGTTCTGCCGTACCGCCGGGAGAAAGCCTTCAAACACATTTATGACAAAAATTGAGCGGAGGGGAACAGGTTTTGTGTGCTGGGAACCTTTTGCCGACAGAATGTGGAGGTGGGTGGGAACTCTGGCTGCTGAAGAGGGGATTACTCTTACCAGGGACGGGTCTCAAGCTGCGGAAGCCATTGCATCTGGAAAGCTGGAGAGGCTTGGGGATGTTGTAAGACGCACCGCTCTGTTTCACGGCAGAGGGTCTGTTGTCAATTCCCGGGGTGTTTACGCGGCAGTACTGGGTTCCGCAGAAGCTACAGCGTTTCAATTTACAGATGAGGTTCTTTCCGGGAAGAAAGCAGCTGCATTGCGCTCCCTCTCTGTTCTGATCGATTCAGGAGAAGAGCCTATCAGGTTGCTGGCGCTTCTTTACAGTCAGTGGAAACAGACTGCTGCAGCCAGAGAATTACTTCAAGCCGGGATATCAACGCAGGCAGCGGCAAAAAGGCTGGGTATTCCACCTTTCAGATGGAGGAGTGTTGAGGTCCGGGCGGGGAGACGCGTAAACTATGCAACTTCCGAAATACTAGAGGCTTTCGCTTCTGCCGATTATGCACTGAAGACAGGATTGGATGCTCTTGCTTCAATAGCGGCTGTTGTTCTCTCCTTGACATCCACTGGAAAATGAAGAAAGATATCGCAGTGTACGGTGATTATTGAAAAAACAGGTAATTGAGAATGGAGGGGTAATGGCGCTGGAAAGGAAGATCCAGGATCTCCTGGCGAGACGCACAGAACTTGCCGAAAGGCTGTCTAATCTTGAAACCATGAGGCCGGAGACTAACCAGAGGGTTTACTCCAGAATCAAGGGTGATTACGATAATCAGCTTAACGATGTTCTGGGCAAGCTTGGTGCTGAAAAGGGTTCTTTAGAGGGAAAAGTCAGCGATCTCACAAAGAAGATCAACGAACTTGAGCAGAAGCATCAGGACGAAGCTGACCTTGTAGAGGAACTCAAGATAAGAGCACGGCTTCGTGAGCACGATGAAAATGATCCAAGTTTCCAGAAAGATCTCGATGCTGCAACCAAGAAAAGCAACACCACAGCCGGTGAGCTCGACGGTTTCCGTTCAGAACTTGGAGACCTGAAGAAGGTTCTCAGAGACGTTGAGGAGGCTACTCAGGGCAAGGCGGCCAAAGGTGGTTCACAAAAGGTAGCAGAAGCACCTTCCGACGATGACAGCCTCGATGAACTCGATCTCGATGATGACGATATGGACCTGGAAGAAACAGAAGATGAATCGGTAAAATGTCCGTCATGCGGGCACATGAATCCTCCGCAGAAACTTTTCTGCGAGGAGTGCGGTGCCGCTCTTGATGAAGAGGGCGAAGAAGACGATTTTGATCTTCTGGATGATGGGGATCTCGATATCTAAAGCAGTTATTGTTTGATACAGCTGGTCCTGTTTACTCGGGGCCGGCTGTTTTTTCTGCTACAAGCTCCAGAATCTGAATCGCATTCAGGGCTGCGCCCTTTCGAACATTATCGGCGGTTACCCAGAATTGAACGATCGTACCATCTGCAGGGTGGTTTCTCACTCTTCCAACGACGGTGTGGTCTGTGCCCTCTATTTGAACTGGCTGACAGCCAAGGTCCTGTACTTCCACTCCCGGGGCTTTCTCAAGTACGTTCTTCGCCGTTTCTGCAGAGACAGCCTGTCTGAATTTTACAGTTACACTTTCCGTGTGACCTGTTACAACAGGAACCCTTGCACATGATGGGTACACCGGGAATTCCAGCTCCAGTATTTTCGGGGTTTCCTTTATCAGTTTGAGTTCTTCCCCTGTGTATCCGGAAGGCTCGGGTGTTCCTATTTCGCAGAGTACATTTCTGTGGAATGAGTTTACCTCAGGTACACTGTTCTCCTGTCTCTCAAGGGCAGCTATACCTTTTCTTCCTGCGCCGGAGACTGCCTGGTAAGTTACAACTGAAACCCATTCCACAGGAGCAATACCTGTGAGAGGACCCAGAGCCATGACAAGTTGTATTGTGGAGCAGTTGGGATTGGCAATCAGTTTGTGATGATGTTTTACAGCATTAGGATTGACCTCGGGAACAACCAGAGGAACGCCTTCATCCAATCTGTATGCCGATGAATCATCTATTACACAGGCACCTGCCTGAAGAGCCTCGGGAACCCACATCCGTGCAACTTCGGAAGAAGTAGCACCAAGAATAATCATGCCCTTTTCCCAGGAGGATTTTTGTATTATTTCAACTGTATGGGGGAGACCCCTGAACAACACAGTTTGACCGGTGCTTTTTGCCGTTGCAAAGAGCCTTAATTCATGGACAGAAAGGGAACTCTCCTGAAGTACGGAAATCATTTTTTCACCGACGAGACCAGTTGCCCCGACGATCCCGATCTTTGCCATGTCACGACCTCTCTGGCTGGCTGGTTAAAGTATTTTCAGATTACAGTAGTAATATTATTCTTTTCGTCGTGTTCGGGCATCAGGCTTTACGATTCTTCTGAAACCGCAGTTGAGATGGCAGAATCACAGGCAGCTCCCGAAATCACTCTTTATTCGGATGAACCTCTGTTTCCGGTTCTTCACGGCTCTTCCGGAAGAGTAGAACCTTCCGGAACTATATCGCTGTACGCACCTCATCTCAGTGATCTTAACTACACTCCGGAAGGATGTCCGGCTGATAATGGAACAGTTCGGTTGCTGGAGGCTCTTCTAAAAAGCCAGGGCGCTCCTTCAGACCTGGCGGCACTGCCATGGGTTGAGAGTAATTACTACGTAGGCGACTACTCGAGGGTGGGGGCTGCCGGTCCATGGCAGTTCATGAGCGGTACAGCCAGACATTTCAGAATGGACATGACCGATCAGGTGGATGAACGTTATTCCTGGACAGCTTCCACAAGAACAGCA
The DNA here is from genome assembly GCA_003646025.1 of Candidatus Fermentibacterota bacterium. Lineage (GTDB taxonomy): Bacteria > Fermentibacterota > Fermentibacteria > Fermentibacterales > JCC-6 > Sabulitectum. The sequence goes on along the minus strand of QNDR01000030.1, from coordinate 4,275 downwards.
TCGAACTACCTGCTTTACCTGAACCGGATGTTTGATGACTGGCACCTGGCTCTTGCTGCGTACAACTGCGGAGAGGGGGTTGTGCAGAGAGCAATCTCCAATGCTGCCAGAAGAGAGTACGGAATGATAGAGCTTCCGGGAGAGACAGATGCTTTCGTTCCCAGATATTCTGCAGCACTTCAGGCAATTCGCCAGCTGGAAACCGAGGATCCTGCACTTTCTGTTATTCTGGTCCCCCCGGGTCTTGATCTCAGGCTGCTGGCTGCAGAGAGCAGTATAGACCCGGAATTTCTGGCAGAACACAACAGGGGGTTCTTAAAAGAGGTAACTCCCACTGGCCAGAGAAACTGGGAAGTAGTTGTACCAACGCAGCAGGCTTCAATTGCATTCCAGACGGCATGGTCTATCCAGAGGGACAGGTACGTGGTAAAAAGCGGTGATTCCTGGGCATCGATAGGGCTTGCTACAGGTGTTGCGGCAAATGACCTTATGGAAGCTAACAATTCGTCAATGCCCTCTCCCGGCGGATACATACTGTTACCGGAGAGTTCCAGGGTTCCAGTGAATTCGAGCGCTGCTGTCAGTGCCGGATTTTTTCAGTATACTGTGCGGTCAGGAGATACTCTGGGAGGAATTGGAGCTCTGGTGGGAGTATCTTCCAGAGAAGTTGCCCGGTGGAACGATATGTCTACTGCAACGGTGATACATCCGGGGCAGAAGCTGCTGCTGCGGGGTACGCCTCCTGAAGGGTCCGGGGCAGTTTCAATAGTAAGATCAGACAGTGTGGTGACTCACACAGTTGAGGCAGGTGATTCGATGTGGGCGCTTGCCAATCGGTATGGAGTCAGTGTAGAACAGATTATGGAATTAAACGACAAGGATTCAGCAGCATTATCAATTGGTGAAAACCTGATCATTAAACCGGAGTAGGTGTCATGGCATTTCTATTCGGATCAAAATCACAGAGAGCGTTCAAGAAAATCCAGGATCTGGCTGATAGCGATATGGTTGACCAGGCAGCGGTCATGGTTGAGGAAGACCTTGATCTGCTTCTGGCAGACCATGAAGTAGCAACAAAACTGGTTCCCTTTCTTATGGACATCGGGCACCCGGATCTTGGCGGTAGAATCGGCGAGAAAATAATGAGAACACATCCTGATTTAAGGATGAGTATTTCCCGACTGCTGGAAGAAAAACAGTCTCAGTTTCCCCGGTCGATAGAACTTCTGCGGGTGATCTGGCGTACAAGGCTTCACCAGAGGGATTTCAACGGATTAATAGAGTTGCTGGGCAGGACAGAGAGGTTAACGGTAAGCCGTTTTGCTGAATCAGTTCAGAGCGCCTATCAGACGCTGGATGGTGTTACAGGAAGAGAACTTGGTTCAAGCATAGACAGAGTTCTGGCCTGGTCTGTTATTCAGCTTCACAGGGGAGATCCGGGAGCAGCCATGGATGTGCTGGTGGATTCCGCCGAGAGATGCAGATTCCCCGAAGAAAGCCTTGCCCGGCTCAGCGGCTGGATAGCTGCCAGAACCGGCGGTACCGATATGGGTGTTAATCTGAAAAGAATAACCGTGCTTACCGCAATAGGAGACTCGGAAAGGGCAATTTCAGAACTGCCCAGCCTCTACGATGCGGATGTTGATGTTGTAAACAAAGCGGTTGCTCTTGTAGAGAAGGATCTAGTTCCCACCGATAAGACTCCAAGAGCCAGAGTTTCTCTTGCCAGGCTGATAGGTGCCGGTGGAAGGCCGGATGATGCCAGTCTGATCCTGGACAATCTCATAGATGAGCACTGGAATTCGTCCCTTCTGGAGCAGGCTGTAACACATCTTGTAATCAGTGCCCCGGGTCATGCAAGGGTACATCTCCTTCAGGCCCGTCTCAGGCTTGCAAGGGGAGAGAATACGCAGGCTCTTGATTCGGTGGACAGAGCGTTTCAGTGTGATGATGTGGTAGACTCTCCCGTTGTGGAAACCTGCAGAAAATTCATTAATTCCGGTGTTGATAGAGAAGGACTAATCTCCGGGAAACTGGGAGAATTCCTTGTAGACAAGGGGGCGGTGGAAGATGCGGTGGAAGTACTGGGGCTCCGCGCCAGGCAGACTCCGGAGTGGGTTCTTGAGCAGATTCAGAAACTTCTGAAGCGTGACAGAACAAGCGCAGCCGTTCTGACTCTTCTGGCAGTTGTTCTTCTTATCGACAAGAGAGGTGGAGAAGCCGCCGCAACTTTGAAGCATCTTTCCGCCAGGCAGGATGTTAAATCAAGACAGGATATTGTTTCAGTTCTAGAGCATTTTGATGATCTCATGGGAACCCACCACGAGTTAAGGAGACTGAGGGCCGCCGCCGGCTACAAAACAGGCAAAGGGGCAGAATCTGCTTCTGACTGGCTTGAACTGCTTCTTGTGGGTGAAGAGGTAAAAGACGACGGGCTTCTTGAAATTTATGACCGGGAAATATTGCGTGATCGCGGGAAAGAGGTTCTCTCATCGGGGTTTGTGCCCAGGTCGCCGGCAGGAGAACTGTTGCTTGCGGCTGCAGATATCTATTCCGGTAACCTTGAAGACTCTTCTGCACACTTTACATCAGCTCTTGCAGACGCCAGTCTTGTTGAAAGAGTAACCAGTTTGATTTCTGCCCTGCCTTTTTCTTCAATATCCGCTATGAAGCCGGCAAAGCTGTTCGAAACTTTGAACGAGAGCGGTAAGGGCAAAGTTGTAGAGAAACTGCTGCCGGTTATGGCTTCCAGCGGGATCGAAGACTGGATGGATGAACTGGCTTCCAAACTTGTTCTCGACTCTGATGATGAAACTGTTCTTTTCCGACTGGGTTATTTTATAGACAGAGGAATGCCTGGAACTGCAGCTTCCTCAGTTCAGGGAGTGAGCCAGGCAGGTGATGACATTGCGCAGCTGGTTCGTGGTTGTGAACTGCTTGCAGCAGGTAAAGGAGAACAGGCTACCGATTTTCTTACTAAAGCCGCAACTTCTGACAGAACTGCATTACTTGCCAGAGAAGTTCTTTCAGGATATCTTGAGTCTGGGAAGGCATCTTCTGCCATGGCGATTGCTCTGGCTCAGGCTCAGTTAAAGACAGACGACAGTTCCGGTGCCGCCGACACCCTTAATGCATTTCTTGATCAGCCAGCAGTTCTTGAGTATCTTGAAAGTGCTATTGTCGAGGTTCCAAGTTCTTCGGTACTTCAACGAAGCCTTGCCCTTGCCAGGTTGTTTGCCGGCGACCCCGAGGGATACCGGGTAGCTGCCGGAACGGCGGTTGAGGGTAATCCTGATGTTGCTGCTGAACTTGTCCAGGCCGGTATCGACTACTCCGTTGAGCATAGCTATGCCGAGGGACTGGTTTTTGCTGCAGATCTGGGGATCAAACTTGTCGATGGCTTCGATTCTTCTACTGTGCTTGTGCAGGCATTGTGTATGCAACCGGAACTTGCGGAAAAGATTGCAGGTCTTTCGGCAGGCAATGAGGTGCTGGGTATGCTTCTTCTGCTTGCTTCCAGTAATCCCGAGGGCTTCGTTTACCGGGAGTTGCCGAAAGGTGTCATTCTGCCTGCAGAGATGCTGGAAAAGCCTCTCCATGACTGGAGAGAATCAGAAAATACACAAGCGCTTGAACAGCTGGAAATACTGGCCATGGAAAACGGACATCTCAAGCAGGCTCACAGCATACGAATTGCTCTGGCAGAACTTGGAGTTGATCGTTCAAAAGCTTTGCTGCAGGATACAGTAGATAACCTGGAGTACAGAATGGACTTTCTGAGGCTGTGTTCTCAGCGTGAGCAGGCTGCGGAGTCTGTCAGCCAGCTCTTCCCGGACGGAGCTGGAAATTCAGACAGCGGAGAAATCTCTGCAGCAGTTGATATGCTGGTCAGATGCAAGTCTACTGATGAACTGTTTGTATTTGCTGTTGATATTCTTGAAAACGGTTCTGAGCAGAACCGTGAAGCTGCAGGTAAAATTGTGGATATATTTATTCCCACAGCCAACGAAGACGGTTCTCTTACTGTCCCGCAGGTTGTGGAACTTCTGCTGATGTCTGGTAGAATTTCTGAGGCATTTTCGTTTGCCAGGGGAGATTCGGAACTTTTAAACAAGTTAAAGGATGCAGTAGCAAAACGGGATTCCGAATCTGATTCCGCCCGTGCGCTTTTGCGGAATGACAGAGCTTTCGAGGTTTTTCTTGCTCCCAACATCTCCGAAGATTCGATGTCACTTGGCGAGGCTCTGTGGCAGCTGGGAAAAAGGGTAGCAGCCT
>QNDR01000029.1 GCA_003646025.1 Candidatus Fermentibacterota bacterium | reverse complement strand
TACTTTCTACTCGTACAGAGACCCGTCTCCTGCAGACAGCCTGCAGATTTTTAAGAATGCAATCCAGACGGGATTTGAACATATTGACCTGAGCCCCAGGTCCGTTGAAGATTCAATAATTGCCAGTGTAAAGGGTATGGACCCTGCAGTCCGCCCGTCTATGGCAAATGGTCTGGCAATACTCAGGCAGCTGAAGGAAATCAGTATAGGAACTATTACGGAACATAAGGCACAACTGCTTTCAGTTAATGTGCCCCTGATAGAACAGTTCGCAGAGTTACTCGAAAGCAGAAGTTCTGACTCCAGAATCTGCGTTGTTGGAAACGACAGTGTTCTTGATTCCATGGGTATAGAGAAAAGGGTTAAGCTTTAAGGAAATTGTTATGGATGTTGCATCACTTGTAATTGGTATTATTTCTGCGGTAGTAGGGTTCATCCCCTGTGTGAATGTGCTGGTATTTCTACCTGCTCTGGCTGGGCTGATTCTTGGAATTATTGCTCTCAGAAAGAACCGTGCCGCCGATCTTCCATCAGGAGTTGCACTTACAGGTATTATTCTAAATTCGCTTCCTCTAATAGTAATGCTTGTTTTTGTTATCTTCGCAGCAGTTACCGGTGACGCAAACTCTGTAAGCGAAATGACAATACAATAGCTTCAGCACAGCGGTACAGAACATTTAACCTGATAATACTGGGTTTTCTGCTGTATGTTCTTGTGTTCACCCTGATCTCTCCTCTGCTGGAAAGAGCCTTTCCTTCAGTTATGAAGTGTTACTACAAGGAGATTACCGGTGATCCGTGCCCGTTCTGCGGTCTTACAGAGGACATGAGCTGTACTCTTGAAGGTGATACAGGTCACAGACCTGTGAATCCGCATTTTCAGATGTTTCTAGCCGTTTACAAGATAGAGTGGGCAGCAAGAATTCTGCTCACTCTTTTTTCTTTCAAACTATCTGGAAAAACCATTCCTGCGGTTGATGTTGCTTTTCACCTTATTCTCGCGGCGGTGGTTGTTTATTCCGTATAGAATCATGTCTTTCTGCCTCTGCTTCTCTGCAGAGTTCCGGGGAACTCTTACAGGCTCCCCGTCGTAAAAAGATCTTCCTGAAAAATACATAGCTGTAGCTGTAGTCATCGGGGTAGGCAGAAATATCTGAACCTGCCTTGGAATGGCACCCTGTGTTTCAAGGAAGGATCGGGCAGCCTGCATATCCCCGATTGTGCTCCCTGGAAATGCGGCTATGATATAGGGCACAATGTACTGTTTCCTCCCGGATCTGTCTGCATATTTTCTGAACTCCGCCGCAAATTTCTCCCATATTTCCCTTGACGGTTTTCTCATAAGAGCAAGTATTCTGTCATGTGTGTGTTCCGGGGCAATTCTGAGGTGTCCGGATATGTTTTTTGAAGAAAGCCTTTTTATGAATGCCGGATCTTTCAGAGCCACATCGTGCCTGATACCGCTGGATATGTAAACGTGCTTCACAGCCGGAGCTCTTCCAGCACTGTCCAGAAGCTTTATGTAACTGGAATGATCTGTTTTGAAATGCCTGCAGATAACGGGGTAAAGACAGGAAACCCTTCTGCACTTTACTTTTTCCTCAGGGTTACCGCAGCCCAGACCGTAGAGGTTGGCTGTAGGCCCGCCAAGGTCGGATATCGTTCCTCTGAAGCTTCTGGATTTTGAAATTTCACTGATTTCTGCAAGAACTGATTTTTCCGACCTGCTTGTAATAAACTTGCCCTGATGCAGACCTATCGCACAGAAACTGCAGCCGCCGCTGCATCCCCTTACAGCCGTAATTGAATCCTGTATCATTGTGAACGCCGGTATCTCTGTGGTGTATGAGGGGTGCGGCTGTCTGGTATACGGAAGGTTGTAGACAGCATCCATTTCCTTCGTTGAAAGAGGTTCACAGGGTGGTTCCACAATCACAATACGGGAATCAGCACTCTGAATCAGCCTGGGGCTGCTCCAGGGATTCTGATTTGTCTCAAGAAGTTTTGAAAGTTTCAGCATCAGTGCAGAGTCTGATTTGAGCTCCTCGTGTGAGGGAAGAACAACATCGGCTTCCTCCGGAACGAACCTGCCTGCGTGAACAGCCGTGGCTGTCCCGGGAATACCTTCAAGTGTTTCTCCACCATTGATACGGCGTGCTATTTCAGCAATCTGTTTCTCACCCATTCCATATACAAGTATTGAAGCCTTGCTATCGAGAAGAATGGATTTCTTTAGTCTGTCACTCCAGAAGTCGTAGTGGGTAACCCGTCTGAGGCTGGCTTCGATTCCTCCCAGAACAACAGGAACCCCTTTCATTACCCTCTGAAGACAGTTTGTATATTTCAGAACTGCCCTGTCCGGCCTCCGGCCTGACATGCCCCCAGGAGTGTATGCATCGTCTGACCGAAGCCTGTTCGTTGATGTGTAGTGGTTAACCATGGAGTCCATGTTTCCCGATGTTACACCAGCGAAAAGCCTTGGTCTTCCCATCACTGTGAACGATTCCAGATCTTTCCAGTCCGGCTGTGCGATGATACCCACCCTGTAGCCCCTGTTTTCAAGGACTCTACCAATAATTGCCGCACCGAACGATGGATGATCCACATAAGCGTCACCGGTAACAATCAGCACATCGAGCTGATCCCACCCACGGCTCTGCATTTCCGAACGGGTCATTGGAAGTGGTTTTTTCATGCTCCTAGTGTGTCTGCTGAAAAACAGTTTGTCAACCTCCGGAAGAGACACTTGAAAAACAGGAGCTGATGCAGGTTACTACAGGTAAACACCTGTACCCCTACCCGAGGTAACGGAACACAACACAGAACAGGCAGTATGCAACTCCTGTTCACAACAGAAAGGAAATGAAATGTCTGAAGAAAGAGCAACACTTTACACCGCAAGGGTGTCTTCGGGGAAAAGCACCTTTTTCATCGACGGGAAGCAGGCCAGAAACGGTCACTACTACATTTCCATCACCGACTCCAGGAAGCAGGAAGACGGTACCTTTCTGCAGAAAAAAGTTATCGTTTTTGATGAATCAATCAAAAGTTTCCGCGAAAAGGTAACCGAAGCATGTGAAATGCTGGAAAAGCTTTTTGAGAGCAGAAGAAGTGAGGAAATCACCGAGGCAAGAAAAACCAATCCCAGGGCATTCATGAAGTGGGAACCCGAGGAAGAAACCAAACTCGAGAAACAGTTCAAAAAGGGAATTGACATGGAGGCTCTCAGCAAGGCATTCGGCAGAAGCACCGGTGCTCTTCTCGCCCGCCTTGAAAGAATGGGTCTTGTTCAACCAGATGCTGCACAGGCTTAGTAACCGGCGGGTCAAAAGAGCACATAGCAGTGCCGTGTTCTGCATACCACGGCACTGTTTTCCGCATTTAGCACAGGTTTACCTGACATGACTGAAACCCCGCTGTACGCTTACCGATTTATTTCCACGGGAGAGTATTTCACAAGCATCTCTGCATTTGCCAAATACAGATCATTTCCTGAAAACTGTGCTGTTGAAGAGAACCAGTCAGTTTCAACGGCAAAGCCTTCTTTTCTGACACCGGAGACATCGTAAATATCAAACCCCTTATAGGGTATCTCATCAGCGGATAGTTCGGCGTATCTGTTGTTCAGCCAGTTCTGTTTTGTTGGGCAAAGCAGAACAACGATATCGCCGGCTTCATCAAACACACAATCGTTAATTCGCAATTCCCACTCACGGCTTGTAGATCTGTTCCCGGGAAGTGACGGAGTTCTGGTGAACGATGATACCAAGGCTCCTGTTCTGTAATTATAAACCTGAAAGTAATTATAGAAAACAGAAGACAGCAGGAGCATATCACCGCAGATATCACACTTCAGATTGACATTTCCGTATTCCGGCCAGCCAACCATACCATCGGTTTCAGGTGGATTCCACTCACCAAATCTGTTAATTATGTTCCCCTGGTAATCGAACACGGTAACAATACTGCCTTCCACTGCACTTACAGCACATATGAGACTGTCATCGGAAATACTGACATCAAACGGCCAAGCAATGGACACGGTTCCCTGATAACTGCCGGTGTCAATGTTGAAAAGATCAACCCTTCCCAGATTCATGTTGCAAACGGCAAAAATACCCTCTGCAGCGTCAATTCCACCAATAGCTGACAAACAGCCGGGGCCTTCGCCAGGTTGACCCGAAGACCACAGAAATTCCCCGTCCAGAGAGTAGGCATGAAGCTTCTCCTCAACATAGTCTGCAACAATGATCACGGAATCCGAGATGGCAAAGGTTCCAATTGATGAATAGGTTGGATTAATTTCAATATCATCATCATAAATAACAGTGTCAGACGGAACATAGTATGGGCCTGTCTGGGAATTCCCGCTGTCAATACCCTCTTCAAGCCATTGTTCCCATACAACCAGTTCCTCATGATTCTCCTGCTCCACCGTGGAATCGGCGCAACCGGAAGCAACAATAATGGCATACAAACACACAAAGACCTTATAGCCTGAAGAACGCATATTTCCTCCCGTGTCTGGGTGGGTGGTACTCTCCGTTTTCATTCGGTTCCTGAACAACAAACCAGTCTGTAATAATGATGCCTTCTCCTACCGCTAGTTTTTTCCAGCCAGTCATGGTATTAAGAACATATACCTTTGATGTACCATTGCAGATGTCGGTATCTATCAATTCCGCACGACCTTCGCGATCCAGACTAATTCCCGTTCTAAGAGTGTAAAGATGGCCGTTTTCCATAACCGGGCTGATTGATAACAAACGCGTGTGTATCTCTTCAAAATATGGCGGAGCAAGGGGCAAAACAGGCCCTTCGTATTCACCACTGCCAAGAAACAGGTTTCTAACCAGCCTGCCGTCAAAAGCGATTTCAATGAAAAGCTCAGGCTCCACAGTATAGAAGCAGAGAGAACTGTCTGAAACAAATACTCCCTGCAGAAGCCCCTCGTAAGCAAAGGTAACATCCCCTGTGGTAATCCTGTCTCTGTTGAAATCAACGGTAAACAGCGCAACCTGCTCCAGCGCGGAATCCGTAACCACGATGTCGTAAACTCTGTTTGTTTCCCTGTTGTAGTTTTCCTTGAACGCAAAGTAAGCCAGCATGTTTCCGTTTGAAACAAAAACCAGAGGTGCAAAAAACGGATTCATGAATTCAGCGTTCAGATCACAGGCCCGCTGCATGGACTGATCGTATGGAATGGTATCAACAACTGACCCGTCATTCATGTTAAACAGATAGAGTCCGTCCAAAAAACTTGCAATTATCAGTGAATCCCGATAGGCATGCATTGATCCGATATACGGAAACTGTTGGTCGGGAGGGTATCTGATAAATGTGCTCCACAGAGTATCCAGTGTCGAAATATCAACGGCGACAATTCCGGTTTCACCAGTGACAAAATAATCAGGTGACGGAGGTCTATCGGATTCTTCAGGAATGTTGACAGGCAGGAATGCCACACCGTGACTGATAAGCGGGCTGATATTCGACCTTGAACCGTCTGCATGCCTTGAAACAGAATCTGTGTACAAAGTGTCTGTAAAAATAACTGGAAGTGATTGAGTTCGAGTAACCGGAACAAAGCCGGATTCCGTCATATCTTTTTTGCTGCATCCAAACACAAGCAGGAGCAGGGCAGTTGCTGCAAGAATATCTCTATTTTTCATTGTTCCCCTCTCTGTCTGCTTTCTCCTGCATATACAGTTTGTGAATGATTTTTCTGTATGTTCTGGCTTTCAACTTACTGCATTCCTCTGTGCTCGCAAAAGACCTGAGATCACAGCATAGGTCATATGTTTTTCCGAAGCAACCACCGGCACAGAAATACCAGAAATCACATCCTCCCGCCACACAGTCATTTGCTCTTCTTCGGTCGGCACTTCTAAGCCTTTTCAGAACCGGGTCATCCTTCCAGACCTCGCTGAAATTACTGCCATTCAGTACCGTCCCCTTAAAAACATCCTTCTGGAGTGCCCTGCAGGGGTATATTGCCCCGTCAGGACCTATCATACACTCATTTCTGGCAACGCCACACCCGTTTATAACACTTATAGTGCCAACTTCCGAGTAATCAATGTACTTGTCAGTATTGTTGCTAATTGTGTTTGTGAGCATATCTTCAAGGAACAGTTCCCATTGGGCGAACGAATACAGTGACCTGTCTTCCGCATAGGATGTTTCCTGAGGAATGGGTCTGATCACTCTCAAGAACCTGTAGCGGTCTGAAAGTATTTTCGCACTTCCGAAAAAACCCTCAATATTGTGTTTAGTCAACACAGAGTTTATGCTGAAATATTTCCTCGCCTCATTCAGTCTGTCGAGAAATCTTGTTGTTTTCTCAAATGCTCCCGATCCTCTGTTCCTGTTGTTTTCTTCGCTTTGCGCAGAATCCAGACTAACTGTAATATTCACATCACGCAGCGCCTCGACATCCGAAATATCAACGGTTCCGTTTGTAATAACAGCCACTTTTAGACCGATTTGCAGCGCTTTCTTAATAATTGTGATCATGTCCGGCCTCAGGAATGGTTCCCCTCCTGAAAAGCAAACTTCCTTAACCCCGTTTTGAAACAGATCCTTAAGAATTCCAGACCAGTCGCTTATGGAAAGTTCAACTGCGGTACTCGCTGCTCTCGCCTCGTAGTTCATGCAGTAAACACACTTGAGGTTACACTTGTCCGTTATGTGTATGGTGACAAGTTTCGGTGGATAAAGTGATTCTGCTTCCGGTAACGATTCCACCTCTTGTAACGGATCTTTTCTTTCAAGTACTGATTTTTCAAGCTTGCCATCACGGTACAGTATACCCGACTCAACCAGTGCCTGTATTGCTGATTTACAATCCTTTTTACTTACAGAATACTCTTCGAGCATTCTTCTTACAATCCCGGATTCAGACATGGGCATATTAAGAATTTCTATCATTTCTGATGTTGCGTGATCGCACTTGATTATAGACAATGATTCGGGAAAATAGTAAATTTTGCTATCTTTGTACGGAATACAGTAGTGTTTGCCTGATAGCAGAATGTGTTCTTCCATTCTCTCCATCTTTTCTCATACCTGCACAGCTCCACTGTCTGGCAGCAGAACCATGCCGTCATACTACAACGGATTATCCGCTTACTGATTATCGCTTACGAAACCACACTCGAGCGTAAGATCAACAATATCAGTACACACTAATGGTCCACCCCAATCCGGTGAACATGAGCTTCCCGCACAAGAAGAGCAGTATTTGCCTCCCAGCTCGTTGCATACTCCCTGGTTCATATTGCATCCAGCCTGAGATACACTCTGAACCAGGTTGATCACTGTAAACTGCATAACAATACCTTCCTTTGATTGCGAACGAATAACCAGACACCTGCTACTGTATTGAGCACACAGCAATATATTTACCCCCCCCCCGCGTCAATACCCCAATGATACTGCATTAAATACCGTGATTCGTCCTGCTTCAGATGTGTTTTGCACACGTTGAAGGGATATCCTATTTGTGTTTTCATGTGTCAGCAGCCCTGTGATTTGACAAATGTGCATATTCCAGATACATTCGCACTGTTGAAGGTACAGGGTCCGTTTGGTGAATCTGTACCGCAAAGGTGTTCTGGCTGTTTTTATAGTAAAACACTCATCGAAAGAGTACGGAACTATGCATATTCCCGACGGCTATATCAGCCCAGCAACAGCAGGAATAATGTACGGCGCGGCAGCACCATTCTGGTTTATTGCTGCAAAAAAAGTTCGTAAATCCCTTTCAGGGCGCACAATACCTGTTGTTGCCCTGTTCGCTTCCTTCTCATTTGTTCTTATGATGTTCAACATACCTATGCCAGGGGGAACAACAGGCCACGCTGTGGGGGGCACCCTTCTTGCCATTGCGGCAGGTCCGTGGGCTGCTGTTATCGGCATTTCTGTTGTTCTTGCAATACAGGCTCTGTTCTTCGGCGACGGCGGTGTGATGGCTTTCGGTGCCAATTCGTTTAATATGGCTATTATTCTTCCTCTGGTTGGGTACTACGTGTACAGAACTGTGTCAGGCAGTTCTTCCCCCCAATCTGCCCGCAGGCTGTTTGCCGCAGCAGCAGGCAGCTGGATTGCCATTGTTACTGCTGCCCTGCTTACAGGAATTGAGCTTGGTATTCAGCCTCTACTGTTTCACAGTGCCGACGGCACTCCCCTTTACTGCCCCTACGGCCCGGGTATCGCAATACCGTCAATGGCTGTGGGACACATGTTTATTGCAGGACCTGCAGAAGCCATAGTTACCGGCCTGGTTCTTGCATACCTTTTTAAAACAGGATTCGTACCTGCTGCAGACCAGGAGCAGAGCGGAGGAACCGGCAGACTGCATCTGCTGTGGGCAGGTCTGGGGCTTGTTGCACTGCTTACCCCAATTGGGCTGCTGGCTTCGGGAACAGCCTGGGGCGAATGGGGAGTTACCGAGCTGCAAGAACTTGGCCTGGGCTTTGTTCCAGATGGCATCAACAGACTGGCAGGCTGGTGGCCCGCTCCACTGCCCGATTACGGATTCCCCAGAATGGGAGCAGTTGTTGGTTACATACTCTCTACCATTGCAGGGGTTGGTGCCGTGGCTGCCATGCTGTGGGCTCTTGGAAAAACACTGCTTGCTAAAGGCCGCAGAAGTGAAGCGTAAAGATGTGCTGTCTCAGAACATCTTTGCTGTAACAAAAGGGCTCGAATCGGCCATTACAACAGAACACTACAGCAGATATGATGGTCTGCTTCAAAGGCTTGATCCCAGGGTCAAGCTGGCCACCTTCGCTGTGCTCACCGCTGCAGTGAGTTTTACAGAAAGTCTTGCAGTGCTTGCCGTAATGCTGATTCTTGTCCCTTTGCCCGGTATTCTCTCAGGCATAAGACCAGGCTTTCTTCTTAAACGGATACTGCTGTTCATTCCTGTTTTTACCGCAGTTATCGCAATACCCGCACTGTTCATCACCAAGGGAGATCCTCTGCTTTCTGTCGGAGGACATACCATTGTTACAGTTCAGGGAGCAAAAACTGCTGCGTTTCTGGTTCTCCGGGTAACTGATTCGCTTTCACTCGGGGCTCTTCTCGTGCTGACAACACCGTGGACAAAGCTGCTTGCAACCTTCAGATGGTTTCGCATCCCCTCGCTTTTTGTTTCGATTCTTTCAATGACCTACCGCTACATCTTTGTTCTTCTCCACACGGTGAACAACATGTTTCTGGCAAGGAAAAGCCGCACTCCCGGCACTCTTACTGCAAAAGAAAATAGAAAGTGGCTTGGACATACTCTGGCTGCGACAATGGTAAAATCTCTTCACATCAGCGAACAGGTGTATTCTGCAATGCTCTCCCGGGGCTACCGTGATGACAGATTAACAATAACCAGATTCAAGCTCCATCACAGAGATCTGCTGTGGCTGCTTTTTGCCTCAACAGTACTTACTCTTTCAGTCTGGACAGGTTAGGAATTATGTCTGACAGACGGATCGATTCTATTTTTGAGGCAGTTGACCTCTCGTACGACTACCCGGGAGGCGTACCTGCACTGTCAAACGTAACCTTTTCCATAAGGCCGGGAGAAACTGTAGCTCTTCTGGGAGCAAATGGAGCGGGAAAAAGCACGCTTCTGAAACTGCTTGACGGACTCATATTTCCCCACAACGGAACGTTGAACGCTTTTGGTCTTGCTCTTTCGGAAGAGTCAATGAACAACCCTGACCGTGTTCTTGAATTCAGAAGCTCTGTAGGGCTGGTTTTTCAGGATCCCGATGTACAGCTGTTCTCACCGACTGTCTGGGAGGAAGTTCTGTTCGCACCACTTCAAGCCGGACTTGAACGACAGGAGGTAATCAACAGAGGAGAGCAGGCTCTGGAGCTTATGGGTATCGAACACCTGCGCAACAGGGCACCTTACCTGCTTTCAAGTGGAGAGAAGAAAAAGGTAGCCATCTCCTCCGTTCTGTCTCTGCGTCCGGATGTGCTGCTTCTCGACGAACCCTCGGCAGGTCTTGACCCCTTCAGCCAGGGAAAACTCATTGACTTCCTGGTAGAGTGGACAGGAAATGACCACTGCATTGTTTTCAGCACGCAGGATCTTGATATGGTAGAAGAACTTGCCACCAGGGTTTTAATATTGGGGCAGGACCATACCCTCATTGCAGATGGACCGCCAGACAGGTTCCTTTCCGACCCGGACTTTCTTCTTGAGGCAAATCTGGTTCACGCCCACTCCCACCGACACAAAAACCTCGTTCACAGCCACATTCACACTCACAGACACAGTCACCGGCATGATTCCTGACCGCAGGGAAGAACCCTGATGATAAACTACATTCTTCTTTTTTCAGCAGGGGTGTTCGCCGGATTCATCAATGTAACATCAGGCGGAGGGTCACTGATAACGCTTCCCCTTATGATATTTCTGGGAATGCCTCCTGTAATCGCCAACGGAACAAACCGTATCGCAGTGCTGATTCAAAGCATTGTAGCCTCAGGTAACTTCCGCCGCCACGGCAGGAAAGACCTCAGGGCAGGGCTCTATCTTGGTCTGGCAGCGGTACCGGGTGCTGCTGCAGGGGCCCTTACGGCGGTTCACCTTTCCGACACCGCTTTCAAGTGGATACTTGCTTCAGCAATTCTGCTGGGGCTTCTGGTGGTTGTGTTTCACAGACAGCCACCTGCAGGCCGGGAAGTGATAAGGAAAAAGTGGCTTCAGATGCTGCTGTTTCTCTTCATCGGGTTCTACGGCGGTGTAATACAGGCGGGAACCGGATACCTGATAATCTTTAGTCTAACAATGGTTGGAGGACTGGGTCTGGCTCGAACCAACAGCATAAAGTCTATTGCTATCTCAATTTACCTGATACCGTCTATCTTTGTTTTTGCAGCAAAGGGGTGTGTTCAACTGCTTCCTGGGCTTGCCCTTGCAGCAGGCGGAAGTATCGGCGGTTTTCTGGGAAGCAGTTTCAGCCACAGTATGAACCCGAAGTGGACGAAACTAATTCTGGCTGTGGTGTTAACAGGCATGAGCATAAAACTGATTATCGGATCATAGCTACATTCCCGTTGCGTTATCTCACTTCATGTTAAAACAATCTGTCACTGCTGTTGCCGCATATTCAAACATTCCTGAAATGTTCTTCATTGACGGAAATGATTATCCGGTATATGCTCGGTTACATCGAAACTGTTGTGCTGGTGCGTTGTTGCTGCTCTGAAGGAATATGCCGGAACTGAAGGCGATGGAAAACCCGATCTTGGGGAGAAAATATGATCAAGGAAATCTATATTGATAACTATAAATGTCTGGTAAATTTCAGGATTAATCCAGAAGCATTCCAGTTGTGGCTTGGAGACAACGGAACGGGAAAAACCTCGATCCTGGATGCTTTAAGGGCTATTCAACGGACGCTGAGCGGAGATCATCTGGAAGATATCTACACGAAGGCTTCTCTTACAACATGGGAAAGACGCAGAGAACAGACCTTTTCTGTTAATCTGGAAATTGCCGGTGAATCTTATGAATACAAACTGGTTATCGAGCATGGCAGACAAAATCTGCAATGCCGGATAAAAGAAGAGTCACTTGTATGGAAAGGGAAGATTTTCTTTTTGTTTGATGGAAGCGATGCACATCTTTTTCGGGTTAATCGTAATACAGGAGACATTGAAGAGGGTGCCAAGTTTTCTGCTGACTGGAACCGATCCATAATCTCGACCATTGCAGAACGCGATGACAACAAAGCACTGATCAGGTTTCGTGAGGAAGTTAGAAAATGGCTGATTATCCAGCCTGTTCCTCTTGTTGTGAAACAGGTGGCGGAAATTGAATCCAGAACGCTCACGAGACATGCCGAAAACTTTGCGCAATGGTATCGCCACATTCTTCAGGAAAACCCCGGGATCGCATACAAAGCCCGTGAAAACCTGAAGGAAGTTCTTCCAGGCTTTGAAGGCTTGAGCCTGAAAGATTCGGGAGATTCAAGAAAACTGACTGCAACCTTCAGGATAAAGGGAGAAGATCAGCCTTCCGGATTTGATATTCTGTCTGACGGGCAGCGTCAGTTGATTGTTCTGTACACCATTATTGAATCGCTGAGAAACAAAGATTATTCTGTATTGTTGGTGGACGAACCCGACAACTTCGTGTCCCTGCGTGAAATCCAGCCATGGATTACTACCCTCGAGGATATCTGTGGATCCCCTTCAGCACAGTCTGTCATCATTTCACACCACCCTGAGATTATTAACAAAATGGCAAGAGGGCAGGAGATATGGTTTTCCCGACCCGACGGTGCGCATGTGATAACAAAGCCTTATCCAACCACTGAAGGGCTCACCCCAGCAGAAACAATGGCAAGAGGCTGGGATGATGAGTAAGGCTTCTCAAGTAATCGTTCTGTGCGAAGATAAGCTTCAAGAGGTTGTGGTATGCCGTTTTCTGAAAAAAGGATGGGGGCTAACTAACCGACAGGTAAGAATAGTCCCGCAACCGCACGGGGAGGGTTCAGGGGAGAAACATGTACGAAACACCTATCCATCAGAACTAAATGCTTACAGAACCCGGAAAAAGAAAGCAAAGACAATTCTGATTGCGGTTATAGACGCGGACAAGGGAACGGTTGCTGAACACAATATGGAATTGGAGAAAGCATGTCATCTTAAAGGTGTCACACCGAGACACAAAGATGATGCCGTTATGCATTTAATTCCCCGGCGTCATATTGAAACATGGCTTGCGTACCTGGACGGACAGTCGGTTAACGAGAATGACAGTTATAAACCCAGCTATGAATTCAAACACAGGGAATCAGATTGCAGTGAACTTGTGTACGGTTTTGTTCACAAGTGCAAAAACAACACCCGAATTCAGAATCCTCCACAGTCTCTGAACAGTGCATGCAAAGAATTCTCAGAAAGGGTAAGAGCCGTTCTGCAGTCTGACTGAACATGGCCGGCTGATTCAACTGCAAGCCGGAAAACATGCAACCAGCTGACAGTTTGTGTTTAGTTTTCTGTCGATACCGTGTTCTCTGTATAGAACTTTAACTCCGCATTTCATTCCAGTAACAAATATCTGCTCAGCTTGGCGTTGTAGTATATAAATCCATGTGCCTGTTTTTAGTAGTATTTTCTTCCAGCGGGGAGACTGTTTTGGGCGGTATGGGTTTCAAAAACAGGTGTTTCAGGTTTTGTTTATGTAAGAAAAGCCATTGGTATGAAGTTTCAACGGGGAAGCAAAGAAATGAAGAATGCTGCATACCGGAAAAACCGCAGCAGATTGGATTATCTTCAGAAAGTGGTTGATTCTCTAGCTGAGCAAATCAAGTCCGCTGTTGTTGATTTTGTAAAAACATCAGGGAGTGAATTCGAATTCGATCAAATCAAAGATGACTATGATTTTTACACCAAAGATATGTCTGGATACGGCAGCTTTCCAACATTGTTCTCCAGTGAAGAAGCTGAGGAGCAGGCTGGGGAGAAGTGCTATTTCTTATTGATGGAATATCCCGTTGTTGTTGTAAGGTTTTCAAAACTGCCTACTATGAACCAGTTGGATATTCTGAAAACTGTTGTAGAGAACGCCAGTTACACAAGCAATTAACCCCTCTGCAGACACACCAGTGACTCTTCAGTCTGAAACCGAAGGGCGTTTGTGTTCAATAGCAGTTTGCACTGAAACCACAGATATCCCCACAAATGGCAACTCAGTACTCAGAGTTTCATGGTTCCCATGTACCGGTCTCCGCGAAGAACCTTGCTCATAACCTCAATGTCGTTCCTGAGGTGCCATCCTGTTTTTCTGTAGAATTCAATTGCCGGATTGTCTGAGAATATAAACAGGTGAATCTTTTCAATTCCAGCTTCGTAGAGCGCCTTTTCAACGGTGTCCATAAGCAGCCTGCCTGTACCGGAACGGTGCAGCTCTTTTCTTACAGCAAGATGATAGATGTAGCCCCTCCGGGAATCTTCCCCGGCCATGACCGATCCAACTATTCCATCGCTGTCCACTGCGGCAAAGCAGTATGAACCGTTTCGCTTCAAAAAACTGGTAAATCCTGCTTCTGAATCGGCTCCAGTCATGGCATTGCCGGGAAAACTGCTCCAGAGTTCAACAAGTCCCCGGTAATCTTCAGGCTGCATAGGACGAACGATCATGTCAGTGCCTTCGGGTATATCCCGGGGGTACTGTCCGGTATGATTATTGCACTGCACGATGATTTGAAGAATTCAACAGGGCCGGCATCTCCCACCACGGCATAACCGTAACCCTGTTCCTTCATGCTGTACAGCACTTCAACAGTTAATCTTCTACCCAGACCTCTGTTTCTGTAATTTTCCGCAACACCCACAGGGCCAAGGAAACCCAGTGCCGTACAGTCCCACGCACAGAAACCGGCCGGTTTCTGCAAACTGCCGTCAACCGCAATGAATATCGAAGACGGAGTTCTGCTTAATGCAGGAAGTATCTCAGATGCCCAGCCGCTGGAAAATTCCGATTCCACCCATTTTCTTACAGCCACTCCCTCATGTGCCATAACCCGGCGTACGGCAAAACCCTTCAGAGGCATTCTTTCTGGAAGTTTGTAAAGAGGAACAAGAAGGTCACTCATGCTACAAATTCAGAAAGCGGCCCAGGAACATCACGGACTCGTTACCGGTAATTGCGTAGACAATACTCAGTATTACACCGAGTACGATAAATGCCATCATCACAGCTTTGCAGGAATCCTGACCCTTTATAGAGCCCAGTTGCTTAGGTTCACGGCCGAGATAGGCGCTTGCAGCGTAGAGCTCCTCACCGATAAGGGTGTAATCGCAGGTGGTAATGAAGAATGGTAGCTGTGTGACTGCATCTGTTCCTGCAATCTGTATTGCGCCGGAAAGAGCACCTGTTTCCGCAAGAATCAGCGATTCCGCCCAGAACATACCCAGGTAAAAGTTGGTCGCTGGTTTGTCGCGCATCATTATTCCATTTACTCCGGCTACATAGGCAAACTGACTCTGGGTAAGAAAGAAAACACTGTCCTGGTCGTATGCATCAGGTCTTCCCGCCTCCAGATATCCCTGACGAACAGTTTCCTCGCAAACTGTAAACACTATGGGATCGCAGTTGGGTACCAGTAGCGGAGTACCGTATTCCGCAACTTTCTTAGCCACCCTTCCCAGTATGGTAATACTGGCAATGGTCGCCACATCTCCAATGGTAGAAAGCCCCGGAACATATAGAATCGGTTTTCCCATCTCTGTGGCTCTGCCTATGGCCTCATCAATGGCCTCTATACCCGCTATGGGACGGAGGTAGAACTCGGAACCTCTTTTTGCTCTGTGAAAGTAAAAGAAAATGAGCCCAAGGAACAAAGCGCTGCCAATCAATGTAGGGATCTCACTTGGGCTGAACCACTCACCCTGCGGCAGTTCTGCTCCGGTAAAAACCTCGCCCTGCAGGGAATCTCCTTCTGCGGTGATAACAACGGTTCTGTAAAGGTATTGTGTGGCGGGAAAAATAGGGTAGTCGGGGTCGTAACCATCCATCAGCTCTGAACTCTCAAGGGGAAGAGCCTCTACCATAACAATTTCCCAGCCGGTCTCGCCTGTAGTATCTTCGGTTCTCTGAACCAGAAGCCCGACCATATCGTCCGGTGTTTCAGTGGCATCGCCAAATTCTATAAGCAAAAGTGAACCGTCATCTTCAGGAGCATTTGAAACAGAAACGATGTACGGTGTTGAGAACAGCGTCAGGCAGACTACAAAGATGGTTGTCAAAATGCACCCCCACAGTGTTAAGTGATTCCCGATTATGCAAAGGAAATGCTCCGCAGCACAGACCAGGCAGCATTGACAAATTCATTAAAACCTGCAATATCTAGGAAAAGGAGAACTGCTATGGTAAAAATCGTTGTTTTCGTGGCTCTGCTGATGGCCGTTGCAGGTTGCGGCGGATGTCAGAATCTGTTGCTGGTTGAGAACAATTCCGGTACTGCCTGCACCTCTGTAACTGTAGCAGTGTGTGACAGCAGCTGGACTTTCAACAATCTGTATCCCGGAGAAGAACAGGAAGTTTCAGTTGTTTACACAAAGGATGATTCATTTCATGTAACCGTTCAATTCGCCGGAGGTGGAACGCTCAGCGGCTCCTTCGGATATGTAACACATGGAATCACAGGGGAAAGAATCAGAATTACAATACAGGAAGACTCAATAGCATTCCTACAGTCGAGAAACTGATATCGAAATAGAATCGCCGTACAGGTTACAGTTGTCTGTAGATAGACGCGAGCTCTTCAGCTGAATCGTCCCAGTTAAACATTTTTACTCTATGCGCTCTCATTTCTGAATTGTCCTCAACCCCACCTGAAAGCAGCTGTTCCAGAACACGTGACAGATCGTCGGTATTACCCGGCTCAAACCATGTTGCAGCGTCACCGGCAACCTCCCTGTGCGGTGGAATCGCCGAAGCTACAACTGGTATACCTGCAGAAAGACCTTCCAGAACCGTCATCCCGAAGCCCTCGTAAACAGAGGGGCACACAAGACAGGTTGCGCCGGCATAAAGCCCGGCCAGTTCTTTATCGCTTACACCACCGGTGAAATTAACTCTGGAGCCAAGATTCAGTCTGCCTGAAAGAGATCGGAGCTCTGACTCCAGCCCCCCTCTGCCAGCAATAACAAGATCCCCATCCCACTTCCCGGCAACTGCGGCAAAGGCCAGGATCAGGGTGTGCAGGCTCTTCCGACGCTCAAGGTGTCCTACGGAAAGTATGTATTTCCTATCGGCTGAAGGTTGCACTTCAGGAAGAGAGGCTGCTGAGTTTGCAACAATGTGAAGTTTGCTTCTGCTGATTCCGTAGTTCTCAACAATCTGGTCGGCAATCCAGCTCGAAACCGTTACAACGGCATCTGCTCTTCCAAGACCGGCTTTCATATTCAATTTGAGGAGAAGATACCTGGGCAGGCTGAGGTATTTTCTGTTCACAAGAAATCTCAGGTCATGAACTGTGAGAACAGTTCTTATCCGCGAACCGAATGCCGGAACCGGAAGCGTATCTGTAACCCAGATATCTGAAACTCCAGCTTTCCTCCAGAACCCGGGCAGTCTTTCGGAAAAGCGTACAGCAAGATTTCTTCCTGGCGCAACCACTGTCTTTCTCACAGAAGGTGCAGTACCTGTCGGGAAACCACTGGTTACTGCAGCTGTAAGACTGAACTCGCCGCCGAGCCGACTGTGAAGCTCAATTGCCCTTTTTGCAGCTCCTGTTGCCGTGTTTTCGAAGGGAAGCCAGTTAAGCAGAACAGACCTTTTCATTTTCTCCCGGGAAAAGATTATAGTCTTCAGTACTTGTTGAATATACAGTTTTAAATGAGAAAGAAAGGAAAAACATGGCTGATCAGGAAGCGCTGCTGGAAGAAATAAACCAGTACAAGAGGGAGAAAGAATCCGTAAGAAAAATACTGGGACAGATTGGCGGAGCAGGTGATGCCAGGAAGGAAAAGATAACCGGGATCGCATTTGCTTCGCTGGTGATACTTCTGTTCTCATTCGACTTCATGCGCCATGCGCTGCACCTCAACATCGACTTCATTCCTGAGATGTTCAGCGTGGAAATAGCAGTTCTCCTGGTTTCAATAAAGATACTATGGATGGTACACAGACAGCAGAAGGTGGAGCATTTTCAGTTCTGGATACTCAATACTATTGAGTATCAGATGAACAGCACCGCCGTTAAGATAAGAAGAATAGAAAAAACGCTGGAGGAATTCACGAATCAGAACCCCCCGGAGAAATAAGACTGGTGCCGAGAGGCGGAATCGAACCGTCGACACACGGATTTTCAGTCCGTTGCTCTACCTACTGAGCTATCTCGGCACCGGAGGCAGTAATTTAAGCCGTTTCTGATAACCGGTCAACCCCTGAAACACAAGCAGATATACAGCAGCAAATTAGCTGTTTCTGCCTGACACTTCTTCAAAAAATTCACGACCCACACCGCACACCGGACATTTCCAGTTTACAGGGAGACCTTCAGTTTTCGCTGGTTTGCCTCCCAGGCGCTGCTGCCTGCTTGCAGCCTTTTCGTTGTGCACATAGCCGCATGCCTGACATTCCCAGACCACTATTCCTCCTGTGTCTGCACAAGTACAAAGGGCCTTTCCACTCCAGCCCTCATCCTTGTGGTTGTAAACAGAACGCAGTTACTTCCTGCATTCCTTTTCAACTTACGGTAAACTTCATTCTCCAGGAAAGCATCTCCCACCCCAGACAACAGTATCAGTGAGAATGGAATATCCTCGGACCCGGTCAGAATAACGCCAGGTTCCTCCCCCAGGAACCCAACCAGGTCAGCCCCCTCCATACAAGGCGCTATTACTCCCGCGACACCGGCACCCACTGCCTGTTCAACGAGATCAGATGTGAATTTCCTGTTTAGAAGAACAACAGAGTCTTTCCTGAAGGTATCTACTGTAAGAGCACCCCACCTGAGCTTTCCAAAACCGGCTATACCCGGCACTGTAAGGCCGGAATACCTGAGCGAAGCAGACATAACCGGATTTACCTCAGCTACAGTTCCCTGTATGGGTGAAAGCATTTCCACAGGGTCTAAATTGTACTGTATAGTCACGAGGCCTGTTTTCCTGTCGATCTCTGTTACAGTTCCAGTGTCAGGAGACTTGATCGTTTTAAGTTTGTCTCCTATGGCAATAACCTGTGTGCGCTGTACAAACTCGCCCAGTCTCACTTTCAGGTTAGCGGTTATTCTTCTGGGTTTAATCCCAAGCAGTTTTGCCACATTCACACTGTGTGGTTTACCGTCGTAGTCCTGTATTTCTTTCAGGATTATCATTCCCGGCGTTACGACAGAATGAACAATACCCCGGACAGGGCTTCTCATTGAACTGCTGTATCCTGAAAAACCACCACCGATTGCAATGGAAAAGACTTCATCTCCCGTCTGTACCCTGTCACCGGGATTAACTTTGATACCTTGCATTACCATCTCATCGGTAATGTCTGTTTTTCCGTATCCCACATGCCCTCTGGCATCAACGAAGTAAACTCTGGGCGGGACAAGACGATTTGTTCCAAGAACATCACCAGGGACAACAGAATGACCAGTTTTTACCGTAATCTCACCTTCGTAGGCAAGGCTGAACTCTCTGGTAGCCTCCTGAATAACCACCTCAGGAACAGATACTGATGGCAGCACAGGTTCAGCAGAGAAATCAACAGGTTTCGTCAGGAAATCCATTGGAAGCAGCTCATCCTTGAACCTGCAGTCTACCAGAAGAGGTATATCGACATCTGGCAGTACAACGTTCTGTATCTTTACTCCTTTGCCGCTTTCAAGGTAAAGGAATCCTCCTGAAGCAACTTTTGTTACTGAATCCGGTGTTGTCACTCTAAGATTTTTTGTTTTAGTCAAAGGCGAGTACACCACACACACAGGAGCAAGACACTGCTCTGTGTAATACTTCAAAGCCCCATCAGGATAACTGTCTGACAGAACACCCATGTGCGGACTCTGGAAGTGTCTGTCTACCATGAGGGTTGTAATACCCTTGGGCCGAAATCCCGAGGCAAGTATCCATGCTGCTCTTCTGGGCGTAGCGTGAGCCATAACACCGCCAGCGCCAATGATCACGGAAACATCGGATATTCTGAAACGGTCTCCATAAACTGTCTTGAATGCCTCATCAAACTTGCATTTGCCCATCCGTCTCAACCGCTCTGTGAATCCAATTCGTGATCTTATGTAACTGATCTCAAGGTGATGTTTCCACGCAAGCCTCATCCCTTCAGCGGCAGCGGCGCACTCAACAGCCTCAGCTGTTTCATCTTCAGGTACAACGGTGGGGAAAAGAGTTTTACTGAGAATCCAGTTTCTGGCTGTTCCAGGGTCAACATTTGGTATATGACCGAAAACCCTGTCAGAACCTGCTTCTCTTACTATGTTGGAAAGGCTGTAACTCATGCCTGTGTTGGCCGCTACAGTTCTCTGAAAACCTCCTCGGATGTTGCTGAAGATGTCTGTTGTTGCCCCGCCCATATCGGCAAGCACCACATTGCCTTCTACGCTGGAAGCGTAGTTTTCCAGTATTCTCTCCACTCCGGCCGGTGTGGGAATAATCGGTGAAGACGTCAGTTCAGATAGCCTTGCGTAACCTGGAGCCATCTGCATTACATGGTCCATAAACAACCTGTGTACCTCGGCGATAGCAGGTTTCAGATTGAAAGTAAGCCCGTCCGGACGGATGTTATCTGTGTATGAGATGGAAAACAATTCACCGAGCAGCCCGGCAATAAAAGGCTTTACCTGATGGTTACCACAGAATACAAGGGGCAGTTTCCCGCCGCCGAACTTGGGCTTTGGTCTGGAAAATGCCAGAAGCTGCGCCATGTTTACAACTCCTGCAACAGCTCCATCGTCGTATCCTCCTGCCAGTATTACAAGATCAGGCGAGAGCTTTTTCATTCGCCGTATTTTCTCTACTCTGGGTGTTTCATCATCGATAGCAAAGGAATCAAGAACAACCCCTCCGGCACTGTATGTTACCGCTTCAGCTATGCTTCCGGAATCAGAGGAGGCAAGAGCCACCACGAGAATCTGAAGACCTCCTCCGGCAGAGCTTGTGGTGCGGTAAGGTACGGTAAGAGAACCGTCTTCATCGACAAGTTTTATTCCGGTCTGCTCGGAAAGCTGCCTGACACCATCAAAGAAGCCGATGCACACATCTTCAGATGGCTTCTCTACAGTGGTACCAACTGAAACAGCACCAAGAGCTTTGAACTCACCCCCGCCGACTTCAAGAAGAAGAAGCTTTGTAGTTGTGCTTCCAACATCACTCACTAGCAGCAGGTCAGCCATTGTACTCTCCTGAAACAGGATAAAACTGCAAATACCTATTACCCATTATATATATAACTCAAAAAGCAGATAATATAAAATAGTAACATTTAAGAAGCCTTCAAATTAAACATACAACGCAGAGGAAGAACAGTACAAATATCTACATGGCGTGTCCTTCCCGGAAAAGCTGTTTGGACAAAGAGTTTGCTTCATGGATAATTTCTGCAGGGTAACCAGAGAGTTCCAGAAGACGAATTGCATTTCTGGATCTGCATGGCCCGGGCTTAATTTTGTAGTCAAAGAAATGGCGACCATCTTCTATCTGCTCCTGAAAATGAAACATTTTGTACTTTTCACCCAGCATATTTTCCAGCTCAATATCGTGGGTGGTAACAAGAACCATACTTCTCTCTCCAAGGTATTTCAGCACGGCGGTTGATGACGCCAGCCGCTCTGTTGTGTTGGTACCTCTGAATATCTCGTCAATAAGGAACAGGAAACGACTGCCGCTGTCTGCCTTCTTTATGAACTCGAGAATTGATTCAATTTCCACATAGTAGTAACTCTTGCCGTGACCGAGATCATCTCTTCTGCGTATGGTGCTTAAAACAGTCGCACTGGGGATAACTGCACTTTCCGCATGGCAGATACCCAGTGTTTCTGAAAGAATCATGTTCACGCCGATAGTTTTTATAAATGTGGTTTTCCCTGCCATGTTCGAACCGGTTATCAGACAGGAATGGTCGGTAAGAGAGAATGAGTTGGAAACCGGCTCTTCAAGAACAGGGTGATACATGGAAACCACTTCTACTTTATCCTCATCAACAATTTCAGGGCAGCAGCACGATCTTCGGAACTGGTATCCGGCAACAGCCATGGTTGCGTCAAGCGAGCCAATAGCCTCGTATATTTCTGTGAGTTCCTTTCTGTGCATCTTCACATACTTTGCAGCAGAGAAAAACACAATCAGATTTACAAGCAGAAGGTTGTTCACATAAGCAACAACCGATGCGCTCAGATCATCCATTCTTGATGTGTCTGCAAGCAGCCAGCCGAATTTTTTCTGCAGATGCCTGATAAAACTTTTCTTCCTGTGAAGTACTGCTATTTCCTCAAACCCGGTCTCCCCTGTATCTGCCAGAGATGCTGCCACTCCAAGCATTCTTCCCAGACTTCCAAAATCGGGGATAAAACTTGATATACGAAAAGAGATAACCTGGCTGACAACAACGTTCACTGCGGCCATGGCTATTACAACCAGAACGTATTGTTTTCCCATAAATACCAGACCGGCAATACCTGCAATAAACAGCAAAGACAAAAGAACAATCAGTGGGAAGTACACGGGTTTCTCCGGCAGTTTTCCCAGCAAAACTCTGGAAATGTACGCTGAACCCGCACCTCTGAGGCGCAGAAGAATCTTCGCAAACCTGTTTGCAGCTGCTGTGTTGTTCTGAAACTTCCGGAAAACTGAAAACCGTGTTGGTGGGAAACTCTGACCTCTTTTGTAAAGATGCATCTGTCTGTAAAGATACTGAGCGCCAACAGCACTGTATGTTGTGTTGATTCTGCTGAACACCTCATCCATGTTCAAGTCTGCCCATACCGCTTCCGGAACGCAGTCCGCTTCACCAGGACTGCACTCATCGTGGTATCTGCGAATATGGCTCAGATCAAGCTCTGTGATCTCCTGCCCCGATCTGATTCTTTCTGAAATCAGGTTAAGATCAATTCTTCCCACTAGTAACCTGGAGGAGGTGTTTCTGTTACCTGATCAAGCGGGCGGAGAGTGCAGAGGGTGGTGTATCCGTACTGCTCTCCATTGTCGTACGCTGTGGTCGTGTTTGCAGACTCCTGACAGTACTCGCAGTTAAACACAGGAAGGCCTGCCGTTTTCCAGTATTGCAAAGACTGTATGTACTCTGCTGTCTGTTCAGGATCAACTGCGACATCCCCTGGAATATCACCGGTGTCAGGGTCTCCTCCGCCGTCGAACCAGATAGCTTCCTGGGCTATTCCGTCAAACACCTGTATGTAGTCCAGTCGGTAACCCATTTCCGCGGCATTCTGGGCGATTATTATAAAATCCGGGTTTCTGCTGTGAACGAACTGTTCAATCCACTGTACATACTCCACCAGCAGGTCTTCAGGATCCTGCCCCATTACTTCGGCAGCAGCCACAACCGCATCAAAATCGTATACCTCAAGCCAGTCAAGATAGATCCCATCGTAGCCGTCGTTGATAATTCTTGTGAGGTACTCCGCCATTATTGCTTTCCAGTCATCATTCCAGAATAGTACCGGGTAGTTGCCGTCCCAGCCGTCGGGGTCTTCTCCAGCTATCCAGGACGGGTTGCCAACTTCCCAGCCATCCTGCCAGTACCAGCGGTAGTCTTCAGCCTCACCAACATCAATGTAGCAGATGACCATCTTTCCAGTTGACTGCAGGTACTCGACATCTGCGGCACTGTCCCATCCCTCTTCGCCTTCAATGGAACGAGTCTGATCTATAACAAGCATATCGTAGTGTGTGGCTCCCAGTGCTTCTATGGCACCGTCCATGTGCTGATCCTGTATCTGATACATCCAGAACTCCACATCGGACAATTCATCTGCTCCGCCACCGCCTGAAGGTCCTGTGGAATCTTCGCAGCTCAGCACCAGCAGTATGCTCAAAACAAGAAAAACAGCCTTCATTGAATTCCTCCCTACCCCGGGCAATGCTTCGCTACTACGAACTATGCCTCGCCTGACTGTAAAAGAGCTGTAAAACAAAACGACCAACTGCATTACTATATAAGAATACAACATACGCTGCACAAGTCTATTGATGTCCTGTTTTTATTATTACTGTATGGCGGCTCATGCCCGAGGGAAGCACTCATCTGAATTACCGTAACTTACACAATAGTCGAATGTGTTATGTGGTTGCGATATCTGTTGAACTGGGGTTGCCTCTCATGGATAACCATGGAGAAGTGAAGTGCTGCCCCGGTTACTGAGATCTCTTTCTTATCCCCACATACAGGTAGAGAAACGCCGGTAACTATGTACCCAAGGTAGAGATGAGAGCACAGGTTGCAGAGGACATCCGCTGGCTGTTTGCCTCACAGGACGTTAACGAAGCCCAGGACAATCTCGAACATCTGGTGAGTAAGTACACCAGGAAAGCTCCTCAGCTTGCCAGGTGGATGGAGTCTGAATTACCTGATGGATTCGGTGCTTACAGGATTGCAAAGAGCGAACGAAGGCACCTGAGAACCACCAACATCATAGAAAGGTATCACAGGGAGATAAAGAGAAGACTCCGGGTCACTGGACCATTACCCAATGAGGCATCCCTATTGAGATTGGTTACGGCGATTCTGATTGAGATAAGTGATGAATGGGAGACGGGAAGAAAGTATATGACAGTGAAGGAGTTGATCAGGCTCTGACGAATTTACAGACAAAGGGTTGCACTACCCAAATGCTGGAGGAACCAACGAAATCCCAAGGCAAAATACTGAAAACTTTCGGTTATGAAATTGAAAAAGGGGTCTTACAAAACTTGGATCTCTAAGTTATTGATAGAGCATTAGCTAGAGAC
>QNDR01000028.1 GCA_003646025.1 Candidatus Fermentibacterota bacterium | reverse complement strand
CTCAAAATTGACTCTAATATTCACTGGGGCTCACCTCCAAGTATTTCAAGTTGCTATCTTGTTTTTTACTTGGAGATTGATGCCCCTTTTCTCTTCAAATGTCAAACCTCAAGAAATCCGGACTCTGTCAATTTATTGTAGTATGCTGAGGTTCAAAACTTTGCCAGTTTCAGAACTTTTCGCATGAGAGAATTGATGTCTTCCCGGGAATGCAGGGCCATTCTGAAGAACCCCAGACACGCCAGAATAAACGGCAGAGGCCACCCAATGGCTTTCCTCATCATTCTTATCTCGTACCTGAAAGGGTCTGCAGGTTCCAGGCGGGTTTCCATGGGCGCCGTATCCAGCTGTTCCAGCAACCTTAACAGGAAGTTCTCTATCCTGTGTACGCCGCTGAAATTGATCCACTGGATGTTGTCTTTCGGAGTGTGGGAGTACTTTCCCCATCCTCTGCTGAGAAACAGGTAGGGCTGGCCTGCTTTTCTGAAGGCATGGTGGTCAGACCGGTCTCCAATGTAGCGGTTCAAGGTTGGTATTATCCGCAGTCTTTTTGTGTCTTTCGAGGCTCTTTCAACTATATCAGGCAGCTGTGTGTGACTTTCAGAGCCAAGAACGAACATGAAATCCTTTATTCCCGGAACGAGAAGATCTACAGGGGGAACTCCCACTTCAAAGTTGTGACCTATCATGTCCAGAATTATCACGCAGGCGAATTCCATATCTTCGCAGTGGTCTTTATAGAACCGCAGGGAACCCATGTTTTTAGTAAGGAAGTTTGGTTTCTCTTCGGCATCGAAGAAGGCAATTACAGTACTTCTTGAGGGAGATTTTTTTATCAGCAGTTCTGCCGTGTGCAGAATAAGAGCAACTGAAACAGCGTTGTCATCCGAGCTTGGACCGTCTATTGCGCTGTCGTAGTGGGCCCCTATCAGTACAGGAAGAGCTGAGCTGTCTGTACCTTCAATTACACCGGCAAGATTAGTGAACTCTCCGTAGGGCAGGGCATAGCTATCGCCTTCATAGGGAGCCAGGCCAATCTCCCCCATTCTGCGTTCCAGAAACTTCAGGGCGATTTCATGTCCCGGCTGCCCGGGACGCCTTCCCTTTTCAAGGGAGAGTTGTTCGGTATCCTGCTTTATCATTCCGCGATGGTGCTGAATGCAGGAACCATAACTGGATTTCCGTTTTCTTCTCCGCCGACAATGTACACAGGTATCCATGCAGGAGAAACCAGTGTGATCTGAACATCCGAGCGTCTGGGTTTAACTTCGAGAATATCAGTTTCTTCCAGGGCTGCTTCCCACTTTTCAACAATGGCTTCGGCCTTCTCCCTTACCTCTTCCTCCAGCTCTTTGATGTCTTCTTCAAGCCTCTCTATCTCTTCTTTTGATTCCTCTATGTCGGCTTTGGCGGAATTAGTCATTCTGCGTCTTCTGGCAGCACTTGACAGGGCTGATGACCTTCTGCTGCCGAACAGCCCGAAAAGACCGGCAAGAGATTCTCCTGCAGACAGAAGTTCCTCGCTCTTCCGGCCACGGTAGTCATCCTTGTCTTCCTCAAGTTTTCGTTCTTTTCTGGCCAGCCTGGTCTGTAGACGGTCGAGCTTTGTTCTGGTCTTCTCTCTCAGTTTGTCTACTTCTATATCCCTGAGCTCTCTGGCCTTTTCCCGGCACCGGACGGTGAAGTCTGACGTAGATTCCTCAGGTGTCGCGTTCAGCTTCAGTATACGGTTGAAAGGTATTTCCAGTACGCTGTTGTAGTAGAGGTGGTTGCTGAAGTCTTTCGATATGTGTTTCAGACTTTTTAATGTCGTCCATTCCGAAGGGTGGCTTTCCGAGAAAAAAGCATCCGGTTCTGCTGCGTGGGCGAGTTTATCCACTGTGAGTGGCCGTATTTCCGCCTGTTCCCAGTCTGTAACAATGTCGCTGCTGTCCGGCTGCAGAAGGAAACTGCGCGGATCTGTCTTGGAGATGTTCCGTTTTCTGTTTACGAAAGAGACTTTTCCCAGAGCGACAAGAACCGGCTTGTAGACCAGGTCAATTCTCTGCCCTGTACCGGCACCGGCGATGTCCAGAGCCTGCCCTTTTGTTTTTTCCACAGGGAGGAACACCTGCTTTATACCGGGAGGCATTGCTGGCAATACCTGAGATGATTTTGGAGCAGGTTCCTGCATTGTATTCTTTACCGGTTCTGCCTGTGTTACCGGCCTTGGCTCTGTTTGCGCTTTCCTGTGTTTGAAGGAGCGGATCTGGTCACGGGTAAGAGGGCCTCTCAGGTAACTCATGGCCCATCTGGTCTGAAACACCGCGGTTTTATCTTCGTGTACATTGTGAAGAAGGAAAACCCTTGAATCAAGTGAAGAGATAATACGGTCTATCTCCCCGCGGTTGAACCCCGAGCCGGACTGGGCGGAGATAGATTCCAGACCGTCAAGAAGCCTCTGCTTGTCGCGGTCGGTCTGCAGTCTTCCTATAAACCATGTACCGGCATTGGACATGGCCTTGTAGTCAATATCCATGGGATTCTGGGTGGTGAGTACCAGCCCCAGACCAAACGCTCTTGCCTGTTTAAGAAGCCTCAGCATAGGTTTTTTTGAGGGTGGTTCGGCTACCGGGGGAAGAAAACCAAAGACCTCATCAAAGTAGAGAAGAGCCCGGAGACTGGTTGTGCCGGACTGTGTGCGCATCCATGAAACCATGCGTTCAAGAAGCAGTGTAACAAAGAACATCCTCTGACTGTCTGAGAGGTGTGCAAGGTAGATAATAGAATGTCTGGGTTTCCCCTGGGTGGTGTAGAGCAGTGAGTTGATATCAAGAGGTTCACCACCGAGCCACGACTGAAAGTCGGGAGACGCTATTATGCTGTTCATCGCGATGGCGAACTTGAATCTCTCCTTGGAGGGGAAAAATGCTTCCACATCGAAAACTCCCAGCTTTTCCACAGGGGGAGACTGGATTGAAGCAATCAGCAGAGGAAGGTCAAGACTTTCCTGCTTTCTCCAGTAGTGTTCAATAATGGAGGAGAGAAGTATGTACTCCCGGCTTGAAAGGGGATCTGCATCTATCTCAACAAGGCTTAACAGGGCGTTAACAACACCCTGAATCTGTTCCCTTATAAGCTCGGCATCCGTATCCCAGCTGGTGTCCGGCGGTGTGAGGGCAGACAGAATTGAAATGCCCACACCAGCATCGGAACCCGGTGTAAACACACAGAACTCCGCACTGTCTTTCAGAACTCTTATTCTGTCTGGAGACTGGTTCCACCGGGCAAGTCCGTTTCGCCATGTCTTTGACACGGTTTCAGAATACTCGTCTACTGTGAGACCTTTCCTGCGGGCATCGTCGATGTTGACCCACGGCCTGAAGTCTGAGGGAAGAAGGTCTGGAAAGGTAAGCATCAGGTTTGTGATGTCTCCTTTGGGGTCAATAATTATTGCCGGAACACTGTCCAGAGCCGCCTCTTCAAGTATGTCGACGCACAGCCCGGTTTTACCGGAACCGGTCATGCCCAGGCACACAGCATGGGTGGTGAGGTCTCTGGCATCGTACATCACAGTTTCATCTATGGTTTTGTTGCTCTCAAGATCGTAGTGACGACCAATGTAAAAGGCTCCCAGTTTTTCAATCAGGTTCAATGCAATCCTCCCAGCGGGTAAAGAGCCGTGTGAATATTATGTTTGCTGAATATTGCCGGGAGAGCACAGTCAGGCAATATGCAGAAGGGGAATTATTTCTGCGGGTCTTTGCCTGTCTCCGAGTACCGGAGAAGAGAATCGAGGTAGTCTGTATCCTTTACCTCCCACTCCATATTTCTGGAGCTGGTGGAGAGGTAGTTAAATGAGGAGCAGTGGCCCTCACCCTCAGCGGGGAAAACATCCACCACCCTCTCTGCCACATTGGGAGCAGGAGAAACGGTTTTGACACCGAGTTCCTGTTCAATCAGTCCGGCAATAAGCGGGTAGTGAGTACACCCCAGAATCAGATGACTGAGTTCCAGTTTCCGCAGAGGTTCAAGCTCGCTGTGGAGCTGCTGCCGCAGATTTGTATTCAACCCGATGTCCAGTATTTTTTCAACGATCGTAGCAAGTCCCGGAGTAATCACATGCTGAACAAGCCCGTCAGGGTCTATTCTGTTTTTAAGACGCCTGAATTTTTCGGAATGTCCTGTAAGCTCGGTGGTGATTACAGCGGCTTTTGTGATACCGGGAAACTGATCTCTGTGATTCAGAACATTTATGTAGGGTTCTACCCCGACAAAGGGAACTTCGGGATACTCTTTTCTCAGAGTTGATATGGCTGCTGCTGTGGCCGAATTACAGGCTACAACAACAACCGAGCTCCCACTGATTAACAGCATCTCCGTTATCATCCGGCTTCTTTGTATTATCTCAGAGTCGGTTTTTTCTCCGTATGGGGCATAGGCATCATCGGAAATGTAGTTTATCGCTACTGGCGGAGCTTTACGAATGATTTCATGGAGAATGGAAAAGCCGCCTATTCCCGAGTCAAAGATTCCAATACCTGATTCAGCTTTTTTCATACAAAATCCCCGTTGAAGATTTACGCACTGTACAAATATGTTTCTCCTGTGTGTTGTGTGACAGTGCAGACCTATTCTGTTTACTGGAAGGGCTCTTCATCCACTGTCAGTGATATAAGGGTTGAAAGCTCGTCTGCGAGCTGTCGCATCATCTGAACATCAGCAGTAACAAACAGAAGATAGTTTCTGCCGTCGGCAGAGACGAGGCTCAGAGAAGCCGCCTTGCCGTAGTTGACCTTCAGGCTGATCTTGTGAATGGAATCAATATTCAGTGTTTTCTTCTGTGTCCCCGGTCTTCTGAAACTGATAATTCTCTCCATCTGGTCTACAACAATTCCGGCAGCAAATCCTATTTTTCGCAGGAAAAATGCAATCAGGTTAACAAAAATCAGAATACCCGCTGCGGCAACCATTGGAGTGTTTACCGGCGGGCCTCCGTCTGCTTTAAGAGTATTAAAGTAAACAATACCAAAGATAACAAGAGGTGCTGCTGTTACCGCGATGCTTACTGCCAGGGATGAGGTCTGATTCTTACCGCTGAGGGACGCGTAGTATTTTCCATTCTTCTCCTTGAAGTATTCCACAGTCTTTCCCCTTCACAGTGTTAGATTGTAACAAATCACTCCGGCGCTGCTTTCGAGTGCTGTTGCCAGTTGGTCCCTCTCCTCCGGTCCTCTGCAGATAAACTGAGCTGTTCCGTCTCCCTGCGAACCTACCCCTTTCCCTCCCAGGGCATATTCTACAGCGGCTTCATGCTGAAGTATCTCATGCAGCTTCGGCGCTGTAAGCTCAGAAGGGCAGGAGGGAACAACCATTTCATCGAAGATCTTCTGTGCTTCGGTCATTAACCTGCCTATCTGTATGGTGTCTCCATTCTCAAGAGCTCTTCTTGCTGCAGAAGTAATTCTGTGATTTTCTTCCCCCAGAGCCTTCCTGATAAGCTGGTTCTCATTCTTGAAGGAAGAATTTAAGTCTTTCAGTATTCTTCTGGTGTTTTTGTTTGCCCTGAGGTCAACAATAAGGAAATACAGAGGACTGGTGTTTATTACCGTTTCCGCTGTCATCCGGTTTCCGTCAAATGTAAGCAGAACAGTTTTCCTGCCGTAAGCACAGGCCTGATCCATTCTTCCGCAAAGTGAACCTGTAAGAAGCTCTCCTCTGTAGGCGAATTCCATTTCCTCTTCAACAGACAAATTCAACTGATGAACTCTGTTGAACGCCCGCGCAACCAGAACACACATTGCAGCAGAGGAGGAGAGACCCTTTTTCAGCGGAAGGTCTCTTGATGTTACCTCCAGTTTCAGACCGAGGCCTGGATACTTCCTTATTACTTCAGCGGCTGTTCCTGCGGCATAGGAATCGAAAACAGCTGCAGCCGCAACTTCTGCGAGAGATGCGAAGCTGGATGGATAAGAGCTTTCCCTGCCTGGAGACCCGTTCTCCAGAATCTGGGAAAGAAAAAAAACTTCTTCGGCCGGTTCCGCTGTAGCATAAACGCCCTGGTCTGTGCCTGCAACAATGCATTTACCGGAAAGTACAGATCTGTCTGTTTGTCTGTATTCCCCAGCCCAGTCGGAGTGTTCTCCGAACAGGCACAGCCTGCCCGGTACAAAAAGATCAGTCTTCTTCAACTATCAGATCTCCCAAATCCTCAGCCTCTTTTCCAAGACCGAATTTCTGTAAGGTGCCTGCAGTGGGTCTGCCTGTTTTTCTGCTCCATCCCCTGAGGTCGTAGTACTCGTCCATGACCTTTTTAAACTCTGTACGGTCAAGGGCAACTCTGTTGCCGATAAAGGGGTTTGTCTGCTGCTCTTTCATCTCGAAGTAGGGTATTACAGATTCGTCATCAGCTCTGGAGCGGTTGAAGTTTCTTACAAGAAGGGCGCGCTCAAGCTGGATCACCCTTTCAGAAGCGTGTTCCAGCTCTTTGTCTGTCCAGGAAATGCCTGTGAGAGAGGTGAACATGTGCCGCTCAAAAGAAGGGCCCTCCATGTCCCCTGCCACTGCAAAGTGGTCCTCTGTTTTGTTTGAGTATATCCTTGGAAAAACCTGGTCACCCACTGTGAGAGAATCTTTCATCACCGACCTCTGGCCGTGCCACCACGCCGGAAAGGCTTTGCCGGAATAACCGCTTTCAGGGTCTGCGCAAGCTTCCGTTCCGTAGATTCTTGCGGAAACTTTCCTGATTGTGTTCCAGTCAAGACCGTGTTCAGGAGAGCACACTCTGCTCCATCCCATGATGTTCTGCCCGTACCCGTGTGCACTCGAAACAGGGTCCCTTGTATCAACTGCCCATTGCAGCGCTGTTACAATCCAGTATGGGAAAAACACGTAGTTGATCCTGTCACCGTGCCCATCCCAGTGCCCTGCGTAGCCCCAGGCCGGGAACAGTTGTTTCAGCCTCTCTTCGCCCAGCCCAAGAATTTTGCTGGCTCTTACCGTGCCCTCTGAAAGAGCAGAACGAAACTCTCCCTCCCTTCTGGAAATTCCCCGCAGCAGAAAAGCCCAGAATTCAGGGTTGTCAAGGTCGATCTTCATTCCATCTATAGAGCTCAGAACTCCGTCCTGTTTCAAAAAGCGGATCCACGGAACAATGCCTACAAGTATTTCCCAGTGGTTCAACCCTTCATCATTTGCTATCTGACCAATTTCAAACCCAGCCTCAAAACCCAGATCCCAGTTGTAAAAACTCTCCTTGAATCCGGGAAACAAACCGGCAATGCAGTCAACCTGTCCGGACAGAGTTTTCCCTCTTTGAAGTACAGCAGGAACGGTAGTGTAGAACCGGGCATCGTAGCATTTTACTGCACATCCCTGTGTACAGGCCTGGTACCGCTGGCCAAACAATTGTACCTTTACCGGATCAAGTTCTGCCGTATGGGGCCAGCCGTGGGACCCGTGTGCCTCTTTCAGCACCAGTCTGCATACCTCTGCAAATCTTTCCGGATTGGCCACTTTGAGTGGGAAAGTTCCGTGAACGGCGATAGCTTTAAGGTTCTTGGAGCCCATAACTGCACCGTATCCACCCTGACCCGACGCGCTTTCGGTCTCGGTTGCGGCAACTGCAATGCGGCACAGGTTTTCCCCGGCGGGACCTATGGCAAAAACACGCCACTGCTTTCCGTACTGCTCCATAATCTTTTTTTGCGAACCGTATATACCCATGCCCCACAATTGACTTGCATCTTCGATGGTACAGGTACCATTCTCAATCTTTAGAAAAACAGGGTATGGTGCTCTGCCAGTAACAATCAATCCGTCGAACCCTGCGTGTTTGAGTTCCGGCCCCCAGTGACCTCCGAAGGAAGATCTGGAGTACCATTCAACGGGATAACCCTGTGCGGAGATACCGCACACTGTGGTTCTTCCGGAAAAAGGAGCGGCAGTTCCAGTGAGCGGTCCTGTGAGTATTATCAAAGGGCTTGCAGGGTCAAAAGCAGAGGTTCCCGGTGGAATTTCATCCCAGGCTATTCTTGCTGCCATTGCTCTGCCTCCGTACCACTCCGGCAGATAATCAGAAGTGTCCTGTTGCTCTACCGTTTCAGTGGAAAGATTCACTCGAAGCAGTTTCCCCGCATATCCGCCGTATTTCACAATGGAATTTCCTCAAGGGTGATGGCACCGAAAGCACATGCCTCGGCACACAGCGGAGTTCCACCACAGAGATCGCATTTGAATGGAATAGTTCCTGGCTCTGTTTGAAACATGGCACTATAGGGACATGCCGAAACACAGTTACCGCAGGAAATACAGGTGTCATGATCGATTTCCCATGCTCCTGTGTGTTTGTTCCTGTGTATTGCATCGGTTGGGCAGACCGCCAGACACTCGGGGTCTTCACACTGTCTGCACCATGTTACAGTGTTCAGACCGGAGAATACCTCAAGATTTACCTGTATTGCTGAAACAGATCTGTGGTGGAGGGAACAAACAGTCTGGCAGTTCATACAGCCGGTACACAGATCAGCCCTGACGACCAGTTGCATCATTGAAGTTAATACCTTCCCGTTTGTGTTGTGTCACAATGTTCCCATCGTCCTGTGATGTCAACAGATCAGCTAGAGAACTGACAGAAAGAATCCATATAATTCATACAGAGTTTATAAGTATATAGGAGCTAGTGAATTGTATCAACTGCCGGTTGCTATTATCCGTTGCTGGTTTTATGATATGGTTCGTGAAAACAGAACCAAACCGTTGAAAGGGGTATTGGGTCAGTGAAAGCATTAGTATTAGTTTTGTTAGTTGTTTCAGCGATTTCTTTTGCGGCAGACAGAGTGGTACTGTTCGGTGATTTCTCTACAACAACATGCGGGCCCTGTGCCAGTGCTTATCCTCAGGTAAGTGCGTTTGTAGATGGTTATGTTGCAAATGATGAGATGGCTCCCTTTACATGGTTCCTCGATGGACCTGCTTCCACGGGATTCAGCTCACATCTGTGGGGTTACTGGACTACCGGCTATGTGCCGACGTTTGTTGCAGACGGTGTTTTCGTTTCCGCTGGATGGAATCAGACTGTTTGGACCAATCATGTGGATAACCGTCTGGCAGTTCCAGCATACCTCACAATTGATGCTGATATGGTTGGCGATGCCACTGGTGGCACTGTAACCTACACCATTACAGCAGAGCAGGATCTGGGCTCAACACTGAAGCTCTACAGTGCAATTGTTCAGTCGGGTCAGGTTGCCGGCTCAGCCTACGGTACTTTCAATGGTCTTACACTGCACCATATTCCAGTTGTAATGCCCTGTGGAAATACTGGAACTGCAATTGAATTCACCGGTCCGTATCCGCAGACAATACAGGTAGTGAAGCCTTATACCCTTGATCCTTCTCAGCACATCTTTGACGAGCTGGAGCTGGCTTCATTTGTGCTCGACACAAGCCTGAAAGAATCAATGAACGCGGCCTTCATGGATGTTCCGGATACAAATACAGGCATATCCTCCGGTGATGAAGTGTACAGTGGTGTTCTTACAACATGGCCCAACCCCACAACCGGAAACTTCTCCATATCCAGTTCAGTGCCCCAGGGTACAACTGGAACAGTAGAGATCTTCGATATTGCCGGTCGTTCCATCGACCAGTTCAATGCCGGAACAGTTCAGAACATGACTATTGAAAAAACTGGTATTTACTTCATCAGACTTACCACCAGCACAGGTGAAGTTGTGAGAAGACAGGTAGCGGTTATCAGATAGCTGCAGCTAATGCGAGGGGGGCTCGTTTTTCGAGTCCCCCTTTTTCGCATTCCAATAACATGATACATTCAGGAACAAAATTGATATCTTCATGAGGGGAAGTATGTGTACGGTGGTGCCCTACAAACTGAGATACAGTATGAGAGTAAAAAGGCTCAGAATACAGGTTGTTCCAAGGGGTGTAATTGCAATAGCTCGTCACGGAACAGCTGTTGATGACATTGAAAGGGCCATACTGAGACACAAGGACTTCATAGTTGAGAAACAGAAGTATTACCAAACTGTTGAGTCTACCATGATACCAGCATCCTACAAAGACTGCTCTCAGTTGCCGGTGCTTGGCAAAAATGTTGTTCTGCCTCAGGATCTGTTGGATGCCGAAAACAGGGAGCGCCTGGTTGTGAAATGGCTCGACACCAGATTGATGGAATTTCTTGAGGAAAAGTTGAAAAAGTATGCAGAAAAGGGGCTTGCTGCGGCAAAACTACGCCTGAGAAGCCCGATCACTCTGTGGGGAAGCTGCGGTAACAGCGGAATAATGATAAACAGAAAACTGGTTCACGCCCCTGCAGAAGTTACGGAGTATGTGCTTGTTCATGAACTTGTTCATCTTGTTCACAGGAACCATTCATCGCGTTTCTGGGGGGAGGTGGAACACCTTCTGGGAGACGTAAGAGCCCACAGAAAATGGCTGAACCTGCAGGGAGCTTTCCTCATGAACGGAGAAGTTCCGATTATTCACTGAACTTATCAGGGAGGCAGGAGCTGTTGTATGCCGATGACAGCAAATGAAGGGTACTGTATATTACCTGCTGGTTTTACAAAGAGGGAGAACAATGAAAGCTGTAGCTGCAGCCGTTTTACTGCTGTCCGGTGTGGTGGTTGCCGGGGAGATAGAAGTCGGCCATCCTATTTTTGAATCACTTAACCCGTTCTGTCATTGAAACGGCGATGCCAGACGCCATCAGGTGATGGTAACAGTGGAAGAAATGGGTGGGGCACCGGTTGAAATAACAGCCATGGGTTATATGCCCTCAGAGTACTCAAGCAAAACAGGTTCGTACTACGATTTTTCTATCCTTGTGGGATATACCGATTTAGATGAACTTGATCCAAGGTTTGATCAGAACTGGAGCTCTACACCGGTGGAAGTTTATTCGGAACCTCAGCTTGAACTGTCCGGTATCGCAGGTGGGGTTTGGATAATGTTTGATTTTGAGCAGCCTTTTCAGTACGATGCCTCATCAAACCTTCTGTACGAGTTTACATGGAACGGACCAATCGACCCTCCGGACAGCAAGATATACTCGATGAACTGGGAGGACGAAGTTAACAGTGTAGTTACAGCTTCATCACCGGATTCATCCTCCGGATACCCAACAACCGTTAAACCAAATATTCTGTTTATTACCTCCGAGGCTTTTCTTGAGGCTCAAACATTCGCAGGGATAAAGAGTTCTTTTTAGGAGCCTGCCCGAAAATACAACATCAGCATTAGACACCACACGAACGGTTGCAAAACACGCCAATTATCGTCAAATAGCGCTGCTATTATCCTCTAACCGGCATGCTTTCCATCTCGTCCGTGAGGGCCTGCTACTCAATGTCTATTCTCGGGCAGGCTCCTGGTTTTCCCGCAGAAGATACAGAAGAATTGAACCACTGACACCTGCGTTGAGGGACTCTGCCACATCTGACATCGGTATGGAAACAAGGCCGGTTAGTTCTCCGCGCGTAATATCCGACAGACCATGGGCTTCCGAGCCTACAACAACACACACAGGTTTTTTCGTGATGCTGAATATCTCACTGGCAGGAGATCCGTTACTGCTTGCCCCCAGGAAAGAATATTCCGGGTGTTTGTTTTTCAGCAGAGTCAGATTGTCAATTTCAACCACAGGGATTGCCGAATTAAGCCCCGCTGCTGATCTGGTTACCTTGGGATTCCACGGGTAAGCACTTCCCTTAAGAAACACCACACCGGAGCAACCGAATGCAGCTGCGGATCTGATTGCGGTTCCTGCGTTTCCGGGATCTGCAACACCGTCGAGAACAAGAACGGTTTTGCCTGTAAACAGATCACTTAAGCTGTATTCAGGAACAGGACATACTGCCGTAATTCCCTGTGGTGCGTCTGTGCTGGATATGTCTTTGTAGATGAGGTCGGATACCTGTATTACCGGGATATCACGGGAATCGGCAAGTTTCGCCACTGCAAGAGACCGGGCCGTCAGATTCTCTTTGATGGCAATGAAGTCTACCGATCCACCCCGGGCAAGGTGATCGCCGATGAACCGTGGGCCCTCCATTAAAAACCTGCGTCGTTTTTTGCTGGTAGAAGTTCTTCCAAGTGACGCTGCAAGTTTTATTCTGCTGTTGGATCTGCTTGAGACAGATTGAATCACAGTGCCCCTTCGGGAATTCCGTTTTCAATAATCTGTCTGATAATTGTGTCGATGTCCGCCTGTGGACTGCTACCGGTAAGACCCAGCAGTCTGGATACATCAGGAACCCTGCGCTGCATGTCTTCGAACCCTTTGGGGTAAGCTTCGCTGTAGGGAATTTTCACTATTTCCGAACTTGAACCGGATATCTCTCTGACTCTTCTCGCCAGTTCCAGTATAGTAATTTCATCGGTTGAACCGATGTTAATTACCTTTCCCAGAGCCTCAGGCGTATCCAGCAGAGCCAGAACACTGTCTATCACTTCAGAGACAAGACTGAAGCATCGTGTCTGTGTTCCGTTGCCGAAAACGGTAATAGGCTGCTGTGTGAGTGCCTGATTTATAAATCTTGGCAAAACCATTCCGTATCTTCCCGATTGACGGGGACCCACAGTGTTGAAAAACCTGCAGACCACGACAGGCAGGTCGTAGGAAGAACTGTAAGCCAGAGCAAGAAACTCGTCGAGAGCTTTTGAGCATGCATAGCTCCACCTGTTTCTTGAGGTGGCGCCAAGAACGATATCTCCATCTTCCTGGAAGGGCACCTCCCAGCTTTTTCCATAAACTTCGCTGGTTGAGGCAATCAGAACCTTTGTGTTGTTGAGTCTGGCAGCTCTCAGAATGTTTTCTGTTCCGTTTACATTGGTTTCGATTGTTTCCACGGGCTTGTTTATCACATTTTCAACACCAACGGCTGCGGCAAGATGAATTACTTCATTGCATTTGCTCACACAGTCGTTCACCGTATCTGCAGAGAGAACAGAACCCTCGACGAAGTGGAAACTTTCGAGGGAGAGCAGATTCTCTATGTTGCGCAGGTGTCCAGTGGAGAGGTTGTCCAGAACGCAGACAGACTTTCCCGTGGAAATCAATTTTTCGCACAGGTGGGAGCCGATAAATCCGGCTCCCCCTGTAACAAGGTACTCAAATCGGGCGGACATCAGTGGGGCACCATACTGAGAAGAACTCCAGCTGCAATGGCGCTGCCGATAACCCCGGCAATGTTTGGAGCCATAGCATGCATCAACAGATGATTGCTCTTGTCGTACTTGCGGCCTTCAACCTCAACAACTCTGGCTGAATCGGGCACTGCACTCACCCCTGCTGCTCCTACCAGAGGGTTCAGTTTGTTCTCACCCTTCAGAAACAGATTCATGAATTTTGCGAACAGCAGACCTCCTGCGGTGGCGATGGCAAAACTCAGCGCGCCGAGTACAAAGATCTTTATAGAATCTGTTGTAAGGAAGTACCTGGCCTGAGTGCTGGTTCCAACACTGAAGCCCAGAAGGATAACTACGATGTTGTTCAGAGAACCCTGTGCACTGTCTGCAAGCCGTCTGGTGACTCCACTTTCCTTCAGAAGGTTACCAAAGAACAGCATACCCAGAAGGGTTATTGCGCCAGGGGCAATGAAGGCGGTTATAAAGAATGCAATAATAGGGAAGAGAATCTTCTCTGTGGTAGACACTTTTCTCGTGGGCTTCATCTTCCTCTTGCGTTCTTCCTCAGTTGTCAACAACCTCATTATCGGTGGTTGAATGACGGGTACCAGCCCCATGTATGAATACGCGGCGATGGCAATGGCTCCAAGAAGATGTGGAGCCATCTGGCTGGCAACGAAAATTGCAGTGGGGCCGTCTGCCCCTCCAATTATTCCGATTGCTGCAGCCTCCTGCAGATTGAACCCCAGGAGAAGAGAACCAAGCAGGGTGATAAAGATACCAATCTGTGCGGCAGCACCCAGCAGCAGCAGCTTCGGGTTGGAAAGCAGGGCGCTGAAGTCGGTCATTGCTCCGATTCCGAGAAAAATCAGTGGAGGGAACAGCCCACTGGAAACACCGAAGTAAAACAGTTTAAATACCGACTGCTGAGTTCCAAGAACATCGGTGTAGCCGATTGGCATCAGATCGGGGTTGTATGGCATGTTGCCTGCAATAATTCCGAAACCGATTGGAATAAGAAGAAGAGGCTCGTAGTCTTTTTTTATGGCCAGATATATCATGACAATGCCCATGATTATCATCACCGCATTGCCAGGCTGTATCTGGCCAAAGCCTGAATTTTGCAGGTAGCTGACGAAGTTGACATTGCTCAGGTTAAATTCTCCCGAGCTGGCTGTGAGTGCCGTGAGAAGACGAGCGGCTAGTGTCATCAAGTCCCCTCCTTAACCTATGCTCATGATCAGGGCGTTCTCAAGAATAGTATCTCCCTCTTTCACGGCAATTGCGGTAACTTTTCCGGTAACAGGAGACTCTATTTCATTCTCCATTTTCATTGCTTCCATAACCGCAACAGTCTGTCCTTCCGTAACCTCTTCATCAACAGCCACAAGAACTTTAAGTATGGCACCTGGAAGCGGGGCTATTATATCGCCATGAGCGGAATTACTTCCAGGAGGGGTAGTTCTGTCTGGAGCGGCTGCGGCATCAGGAACAGCCCGCCCTCTATCAAGCCTTGGCGTTTTAACAGATTTTTTCCTGGGGGTTTCAACACCGACCTTGTAGGTTGTGTCTCCAAGCTTTACTTCAACACAGTCATCTTCCATTCGGCCTATGTTAACCGAGTAAGTCTTTTCGTTTACAGTTATCCTGTACTCGGGCATTACCTGCTCCTTTGTCTGGGTGCGGTGCGATCCATCAGAAGTTTGGATCTACCTGCCAGTCTCCACGGGGAGTACGGTCTATCGTACAATTCCCATGTCAGTTTCATGTCTTCCATTTTGTTGATTTTTAAAAAGTGAGCGTGAATAGCAGCGGTAACCGCAACTACCTCATCATCGGTGAGTTCCCCTGGAACTCGCTTACCGTCGTCATCTGAGCCTTTTT
Organism: Candidatus Fermentibacterota bacterium; assembly: GCA_003646025.1. Classification (GTDB taxonomy): domain Bacteria; phylum Fermentibacterota; class Fermentibacteria; order Fermentibacterales; family JCC-6; genus Sabulitectum. The sequence goes on along the minus strand of QNDR01000028.1, from coordinate 9,783 downwards.
TCCGCCCCTCGGCAAGTCTTTTTATCAGAGGAAGGAAAAGGGAGAGTATTACAAGGCCGATGAACACTGTGCTCATACCTATTAAAGCAAGTCGTGCTCCTGTATTCAGCATGCCAGGAGCCGGTGCAGAGACAGCACCCAGAAGTAGTATTGTCACAGCCATTACAGCGGGATATTTCCGTGTTTTTTAGCCGGCACATCCTGCCTTTTTGTCTGCAGCATTTCAAGGCTTTTGATAATACGGAAACGGGTGTTTGAGGGGATGATTACATCATCTATGTAGCCTCTGCTGGCTGCACTGTACGGATTCGCGAAGTTATCGCGGTACTCTTTAACCAGCTCTGCCTTTTTTGCCACAGGGTCGGAAGCCTCCGCAAGCTCCTTGCGGAATATGATGTTCACAGCGCCATCGGGTCCCATAACAGCTATCTCTGCCGAGGGCCATGCAAAGTTAACATCAGAGCGAAGATGTTTTGACGACATAACATCGTATGCACCGCCGTAGGCTTTTCTGGTGATAACGGCAATTTTGGGCACGGTTGCTTCTGCATATGCGTAAAGCAGTTTTGCTCCGTTTCTTATGATGCCGCCATACTCCTGTTTGGTTCCCGGCATGAATCCGGGAACATCTACCAGTGTAACAAGAGGAATGTTGAACGCATCACAGAACCGGATAAATCTGGCTGCTTTTACCGAAGCATCATTATCCAGAACACCAGCCAGATACGAAGGCTGATTGGCAACCATGCCAACAGACTTACCATTCATGCGGCCGAAACCGATAATGATGTTCTGGGCATACATCCTCTGAACTTCAAGAAATTCACCGTGATCCAGGATTCCCTTGATGACTTTTCTCATGTCGTACGGCTTGTTCGGGTTGTCGGGAACAAAGCTGTCAAGCCAGTTTTCAACTCTGTCTACCGGGTCAGTAGGTGACATGGAGATAGGGTCTTCCATGTTGTTCTGAGGTATATAGCTGAGAAGTTTTCGAATAAGCTGCAGAGCTTCCTGTTCGGTTTTGCATACCAGATGAGAAACTCCGCTCTTTCCACCGTGGATTCGTGCACCACCAAGTTCTTCCTTGGTAACATCTTCGCCTGTGACAGCCTTGACCACATCAGGGCCGGTAACGAACATATAGCTGGTTTTTTCAACCATGATGGTAAAATCGGTTATTGCCGGGCTGTACACAGCTCCTCCGGCACAGGGTCCGAGGATGGCGGAAATCTGGGGAATTACTCCGGAAAACAGTACATTTTTAAGAAAGATATCGCCGTAACCGGCAAGGCTTTCTATACCCTCCTGAATGCGGGCACCTCCGGAATCGTTGAGGCCGATAAGGGGTGCTCCGTTCATTGCAGCCATGTCCATTACCTTGAGTATCTTTTCCGCATAGGTTTCAGAGAGTGAACCTCCGAAAACTGTGAAGTCCTGACTGAACACATAAACCAGTCGACCGTCAATGGTGCCGTATCCGGTTACAACTCCGTCGCCAGGGTAGTTCTGCTTTTCAATCCCGAAATTGGTACACCGGTGCGACTTTAGCATGTCAAATTCTTCAAAACTGGATTCGTCAAGAAGAAGCTCAACCCTTTCACGGGCTGTAAGCTTTCCCTTTGCGTGCTGCTTTTCTATCCTTTTCTCGCCGCCACCCAGAAGAGCTTCCTCACGAAGAGTTCTGAGTTTCCCGGCTTTGTCCACTGAGCTCATTCTTGTACCCTTTCCCTTCAGGGATTATTAGTGCTGACAGAGTTCTGTAAGTACGCGACCACTTGCTTTGGGATGCACAAAGGCAATCCTGGAGCCGCCTGCACCTGGTCTTGCCTGTTTATCAATCATTGTTACTTCTTTTTCGATAAGTTCAGTTATCGCTCCGTTCACATCGTGTACACTGTAGGCGATGTGGTGAATTCCCTGCCCCTTCTTCTGCAAAAATACGGCAATAGAGCTATCTGAGGAGGTAGGTTCAAGAAGCTCAATCCTGCTTTCTCCGATGCGGAACATGGCTACTTTTACCTTCTGAGATGGAACCTCGTCTATTCCAATAAGCTCAAGCCCCAGTACATCCCTGTAAAAAACCGAAGCCTCTTCCACATTCTCTACTGCAATTCCGATGTGATCGATCTTACTTGGAACCATTGTGCTTTAACATCCCTTCTGCTGTTTCAAGCAGTTTTTTGCCGATGGCATAAGGTGACAGCGTACCGCTTAAGATAAGCTCTTCTGCTGCTTCCCGGCCATTGTATTGTGTTTCAAGCAGTCTTTCAGCAAAGAGGAGCCCGTTTTCTTTAAGAATTTCATTCAGAGTTTTAATTGCCGAGCGTGATTTCCTCTGTTCATCAGAATGGATTGCAGCAAGCCGGTCAATGGCCTTCCACAGGTTTTCAAGTCCATCGCCGTTAACGGCGGAGACCCTTACCACTTCCGGTTTTCTTATTCCCGGAGGCATCAGTTCGAGACTTGCCCTGACATAGCTTTCCAGTTGATCTATACCGTTTCTGTCTGCTTTGTTCAGAATGATGATATCACCTATTTCCATTATTCCGGCTTTCATAGACTGCACATCATCGCCAAGACCTGGAACAAGCACAAGCAGGGTGATATCCGCCAGATCGGCTACTTCCACCTCAGCCTGCCCTACACCGACAGTTTCTATTATCACAGGGCTGTACCCTGCAGCAGAAAGAACAAGGGATGCGTCACGCGTTGCCCCTGAAAGACCGCCCAGGTGTCCCCGGCTGCCCATGCTTCTTATGAAAACACCAGGATCTGAGGCATGAGACTGCATACGTATCCTGTCGCCAAGCAGAGCTCCTCCGGTGAATGGAGAAGAAGGGTCAACAGCTATTACCCCTACAGTATTCTCCTGAGAACGGTAGCGGGAGATCATTCGGCTGACCAGGGTGCTTTTGCCGGCGCCGGGAGGACCTGTTACGCCTATGGAGAAACCGCTCTGCAGGCTGAATACTTTATCTAGAACTTCAACTGAGTCAGCACTGCCGTTCTCTACCATGCTCAACGCTCTGGCAATGGCTCTGATGGAACCTTCGCCAATTCCACGGATAATATCGTCTGTGGAAGACATATGGTTTTACTGCCTGTTCTCCATCTGAAGATTGATGAAATCAACCACCTCGGAAGCAGGAGCTCCTGGTGTAAAGATTGCAGCGTAGCCTGCTTTCTTAAGACCGGAAATGTCTTCTTCTGGAATAACGCCACCTCCGAACAGAATAATGTCGGAGGCTCCTTTCTCGGTAAGTATTCTGGCAACTTCCGGGAAAAGGTGATTGTGCGCACCTGAAAGAAGGGAAATGCCTACGAAATCAACATCCTCCTGTATTGCCGCGTCGGCAATGGCCTCAGGTGTCTGGCGAATACCGGTGTATATAACTTCCATACCGGCATCTCTGAGGGCACGCGCAATGTACTTTGCCCCTCTGTCGTGCCCGTCAAGACCTGGTTTGCCGATCAACACTCTGATTTTACGGTTCATTATGCCTCCATAGAAGCGAGTATGTATTTACATGACAGAAGAATAACCAAATCTAGAACAATGGGGTGCTTTTGTAAAGATTCACAAAGCACTTCCCCAAAACCGGCAATGGAAGCATATTAAAGGGTGCGCCGACATTTGCCTTTCCAATAATTCACAAGTAACGGAGGACCTGATGAGATACTCTTTCCTTTTGATCCTGGCAGCTGCCAGCATTTCTTTTGCCGCCTTATCAACATCAACTGTAGCAGGTTACCTGGACCAACTGGGTGCAGTTTATGAGGAAGAAGACGGAGCGTTCTGGCTTCTTGCTGAGGATTCTTTAAGTGGTGAAAGCTTCCCAATTTTCTACATAGAGGTGAATGCGTCAATGGAGGCGTGCTTTATGGCCGGTCCCACTCCGGGGCTTGTTCCTGAGTCCGGTGCCGGGAGAACAGCTGCGCTTGAAAAGCTGGCAGAGCTCAACGCGACCTATCCCTTTGTAAAATTTGAACAGGATCTGTCAACAGGTGAAATTATCTGCACCTACACTTTCTCCACAGAAAATGGTGTAGGGCTGGAGGCTTTCTCCGCAATGCTTCAGGTAATTTTCGGTACAATTGATGAAACTGCAGCGGAACTGGCAGCTCTGGGGCAGTAGAACAAACCGGGGGGGGGAAGTACGGAATGTATGGAAGTATAGCTATATGTTCGGGAAGGGCCAGCTCCAAACTTGCAGACGACATATGTAAAATTCTGGGTATAGAACCTGAACCTGTTGAATTTCATGATTTCTCCAATGGAAACCTTATGGTTAATTTTCCCGGAGGAACTGTAAGAGAAAAAGATCTTTTCATAATACAGTCGGGAGAAAGGTCAGTATTTCAGGACAAGAACGATGCATACAGAACAGTCTCGGGTGACATTCTTGAGCTGCTGCAGATGATAAGCGCCCTGAAAGACAGTGCCGGCAGAATCACAGCTGTTACTCCGTACTTCCCTTACGCAAGAAGTGACAAGAAAGATAAGCCGAGAATTGCCATCACCTCAAAGATGATTTTCGAGCTTCTTGAAGCGGTCAGAACAGACAGAGTTCTTGCCATGACTCTTCATTCACCACAGAGCCAGGGCTTCAGCAACATTCCCGTCGATCAGCTGCATGCCAACACGGTGTTCATAAGAAAAATTCTTGCCATGGGAGAGAAAAAACTGGCATTTGTCGCTCCTGATTCAGGAAGTATTCTTGATAACGACTTTCTGGCTCTTCACACAGCCAAGGGTATTCAGGACGCAGGCGGGGTTCCTGATGTTACCACCGGCTATGTAAAGAAGATGCGCGTCGACGATTCGGAGAACCCTCTTGTACGAACCGTTGAGGGTCTGGACGATCTGTCAGACAGAACGGTTCTCATGGCAGATGATGAGGTTCTTAGCGGCAAGAGCCTGATTTTGTGCGCAGAGACTGTTGCGTCCAGAGGGGCAGAAAGTATTTACGCGTTCATTACCCATCCAATCCTGAGCGGTGACGCGGTAAAACGCCTTCAAAACAGTCCTATTACAAGGCTTTTTATCACGGACACTGTGGAATTTGACAGAGAGAAGGCAGAGCAGGTAAATGGGGGACCCGTTGACAAGATCGAGGTGCTCTCTGTTGCACATGTTTTTGCCGAGGCTATAAAGAGAATCAATGAGGGACGAAGTCTGAGTTCTCTGTACCTTTAAGGTTAAAGATCCAGTCCCGGTTTTTCTCCTGTTTTCTTCCAGTGGAAGAACTGCTGCAGGATTTTTCTATGGTCGAAGGCTATCTTCTCAGGCAACTGGTTCTCGAGGAACACAACAGCTTTTGCTGCGTCATCTCCTCCAACAGGCGTGCCGTCTGCACGACACTGGTAAACGGCACTGACTGTGTCGCCCCTGGGGTCGCGCCATGGTTTTGAGTAGATGTGGAACAATTCAATAACATCTATCTTTAGAGAAGTTTCTTCAAGAGCCTCCCGCTTTACAGCTTCAAGAAGGCTTTCTCCAGGGTCCACAAATCCGCCGGGGATAGCCCATCCTTCAGGTGGGTATCTTCTTTCTACAAGAACAATTCCGCCGTTTATTTCAATTATCGCGTCCACTGTCAGCTGGGGTGTTTCCGGTCTCATTTTCCCTCCATGGAACAAAACGGTCAAAAGTTTGTATATTTCGTAACTATTCAAAAAAACGCTAACCAGCGAAAGGAGAACCTAATGAAATATTTGCTGCCCCTTACAGTGGCACTTGTCCTGGCGGCCTGCGGAGAGCCGGGAGAGGCTCAGGCTGCCGAGGTTACAAACGGAGAAACCACTGTTGAGGTAGAGTGGATTCACGATGATTATGATGCTGCAATGGCTCTTGCTGAAGAAACCGGAAAGCCTGTATTCATAGATATGTATGCCGACTGGTGCCGTCCGTGCGTGATGCTCTCTGAGGACTACTTCTCCAGAGATGATTACAAAGAAGTTCTGTCACAGTGCGTTCTTTTAAAGATCGATGTGGATAGGAACCCAGCACTCGCACAGAGATACAGAGCACAGAGCATTCCAACTCTTCTTCTTACAGATGCCAGCGGTACGGAGATCGATCGCATTACAGGTGTGATGGGTTCTCCCGAAGCCTTCCTGCCAATGATTTCGAGTTTTATCTCCCAGGCGCTCTAGGAGGGTAGTTTACCGTATCAACGGGGGGGCGTAAAAGCCCCCCTCGCTGTTATCTGTATCCAATATCGGTAAGATAAGCAATAAGCCTTGCAAGCTCGGTTTTTATTACCTTCAGCAGGATGTCGGCATTTGAAAGATCTCCGCCTGCGCAAAGCTGTTCCAGCCGCAGACAGGCCTCTGGCAGGCTTACAGCTCCGATATTGAGTGCTGATCCCTTAATCGTGTGTGCGATGTTCTTAACTCTGGAAGGATCTCTTTCAGATACAGCCGTGGACAATTCCTCAATGTTCTTTTCCGCCGTTGCAACAAACAGGTTGATTAGCTGATGGATAGTGTCCATGTCATCGCCAAAATCCTCTTCCAGCTTTTCTTTTCGAAAAGTATTGCCCGGTTGAATTGACTCAATTTTTACTTCTTCGTCTTCATCTTTGTACAGCGGAGACCATCTGGTGAGTGCATCTGAAACCATTGCAGGAGATACTGGCTTTGTTATGTAGTCATCCATTCCTGCAAGAGTACACTTTTCCCTGTCTCCCTTCAGCGCATTGGCAGTCATTGCAATAACAGTGACTTTGCTGTTGATCACACCGCTGTTGCCGGAGCGTATTGTTCGTGTTGCCTCGTACCCGTCCATAACCGGCATCTGACAATCCATAAAAACAATGTCGTAATCTATCTTTTTAAGAAGATCTATAGCCTCCCTGCCATTACTCGCAAGGGTTGATTTGTATCCGAGTTTTTCCAGAATTTTTACAGCAACAAGCTGATTAACAGGGTTGTCTTCCACCACAAGAATCCTGACCGATCTCTTCTGGGATTCTTTTATAGAGTGCCTTGTTACAAGCGGTTGTTCTGCTACCTCCTGTTTGTGGCCGTAAACGGTGGTTAGACAGTTGTAAAGCTGCGACTGTTTTACAGGTTTTGTTAGGTATGCTGAAAATCCCAGATCATGCAGTCTTCCCGCATCACCCCGGTTTCCAATGGAAGACATAACTATAAGTTTGGGTGTGGTAATTTTTGTGTTGCTGAGGATCTGTTTTCCGAGTTCCTCTCCGTCCATTTCGGGCATCTGCATGTCGAGTATTGCAATCTCGAAAGGATCACTTTGTGCAGTGGCTTCCATGAGAACATTAAGGGCAATTTCTCCTGAGGAGACTACCTTGTATCTGCAATTCCACGATTCAAGAAGGAGAGAGATCAAACGTCTGTTGGTTGAATTGTCGTCTACAGCAAGAATTCTGGTGTTTTCTATGGATTTGGGTTCGGAGTAAGTGAGATTATCATGGCTTTTTTCAAGTGAAAGAGTAAACCAGAATTCGGAACCGAATCCCTCCCTGCTCAGAACACCAATTTTTCCTCCCATGAGAGTTACAAGCTGCTTGCAGATGGAAAGACCAAGCCCGGTTCCCCCGTATTTTCTGGTGGTTGAAGCATCAGCCTGGGTAAATGCGTCAAAAATGTTCTTTGCCTTGTCTGCAGGAATACCAATTCCTGTATCCCTGACAGAAAACCTGAGTTGAATATGTGTTTCTGTTTCGTTCTCTGGGCTCACAGAAACGCTGATTTCTCCTTCAGAAGTAAACTTGAGAGCATTGCCAGTAAGATTAAGCAGAATTTGCCGTATTCTTCCAGGATCTCCTTTCACATTGGCGTAGGTGTCGGGTGCTATTAGAGATATGAATTCAAGCCCTTTCTGCTGTGCTCTCGGGGCTATCAAGTCACTTACACCCTCCAGAAGCAGCCTCAAATCAAAATCGGTAATTTCTATCTCCAGTTTTCCAGCTTCAATCTTGCTGAAATCGAGGATATCATTTATGAGCACCAGCAGAGCTTCTCCACTGACCTTGATTGTTTCTGCAAATTCTCTCTGCTCTGGGGAAAGGCTTGTTTCCATAAGCAACCCGGTCATACCAATAACACCGTTGAGAGGTGTACGGATTTCATGGCTCATGTTTGCCAGAAATTCACTCTTAGCCCTGCTTGCTTCTTTTGCAATTTCTGCAGAGTGTTCTGCTATCTTCAAGGTCTCTGCTAATTGCTCATTCAACTTTTCTGTAGCTATGGCAGCCTTTTTCTTGTCATCTTCAAGGTAAGTATTCTGTATGGAGAATGCAACATCATCTGCCACTTCTTTGAAGAGACTTTCCTCGCCGCCGTCCATGGTGAGTTCTGCCGGTAATTCTGCCGAGATTATTCCGAAGACGGCTCCATCCGACATAAGCACAGAGGTAAACGGTCTGCTATCCGGTTCAAGCCCGAGGAGGGGGCAGTTGCCGCAATGATTTTCCACATCCTTTAACGTGACGATGCTCTGCTTTTCCAACGCCAGAGAGGAGCAGTAGACACCTGACCCCGACTCCATGGTTTTCACAAGTTGTTCCATGTTTCTTTCAGGCACACCTGCTGAGACTGTTTTTTCAAAAATATGAGTTCCCCTCCGGAAGAGGGAAATCCAGGCAGATGAATATCCACTGGTTGATATAAGAGCATCACAGATATCCTGAATCATCTGGTTTCGATTTCGCTCCTTGGTAATGATGTGATTCACCTGTCTGATGGCTTTGAGAGACTGGTTGAGGTGTTCTGTTTCATGGCGCTTTGCAACCAGCTCAGATATATCAGCAAAGGAACCTATCACTCCGTTTATGTTGCCTTCGTCATCCTGATCAGGAGCCACGCCTACCAATGCAGGGAACTCTGTACCGTCAGGCCTGATGAAACTGACTTCGAATGAGACAATTTCAGATGCCATGACGTGTTTAAACCTGTTTCTGAAAGATTCTCTCAATTCCGGGGCTACATGGTCTATCACTCTTTTGCCGATGAGTTCCTCATCTGTTGAATAGCCCAGCATTTCAAACATGTATCTGTTGCAGTAGGTTATGGTTCCGTTTGTATCAATCCTGCCGACTCCCCGTTGTATTGAATCCAGCAGGTGGTGGAATTGATCTTTGCTGGCTTCCAGTATCCGGTGTATTCGAACCTGTTCGGTGATGTCGCTTACATAACCTTCCAGACCTGTAATTACACCGTTTTGATCCACCAGCCTTCTTGCATTGACACGAGCGTTTATGAAAGAGCCGTCCGCTCTCTGCACCCTGCCTGTGCAGCTGCGTATGGTCCCGTCATTGTTAAGGCTTTCGATGAATGATCGTCGCATCTCACGGTCGGGAAAGAAATCCCGGGTAAGCCGTTTTCCCAGCAACCCACTGGCAGTATCGTAACCAAACATCGTTACCGCCCGCTGGTTAACATCAGTTATCATTCCCCTGACATCAACCCGGAAGTATGCTTCAGTCATGGTGTTGAATACCCGAAGCAGATCTGATTCTTTCATCGAGTTCCTTCGCAGTCTCCCCCCGCACGCTAAGATGTTGATAAAACTTGCGGTTGTAAAGTGAGGGATAGTTGCACTCTTATAAAAAGGGCCGTGTTGATTCTTGTAAATGCGTTAATAGCAGTTCTATTGAATTCAACTGATACCCTGGAGGATATTTTCCACCACAGTTTTGGGGAATTATCCTGCGATGGAACATTGATGTGTACCTATACCGCAGGAAGCTTGAATGTTTATCGAATAGGCGAACTGCGATGATGAATTGCATCTGCACTTTTCTTCTTCTGTCG
>QNDR01000027.1 GCA_003646025.1 Candidatus Fermentibacterota bacterium | reverse complement strand
GTGCGGCATTTATGCACGAAGATCTAGAACGAGTATGAGGTTTCGAAGTGAACGGTATTCTGGGAATGGCTTACGGTTATTCCAGGACCAAACGGGTTGACCATCTGGTCTGCGTTGTCGTTTGTCTGTGTGTTCTCAAGACCGAGTTCGTACGCAAGGTCAAAACCCAGGTCTCCCAGATCAAGCCCGTACCCAAGGGTCACATGTTTCTCAACGATTGCCGGAAACAGCGGGGAAAGGTACTGATCCGAAACCGGGCTTTTGCCGTAGTTAAATCCGGCTCTCACGGTGTTCATTTCATTGACAGTGTACTCAAGCCCCAGTGCATACACCATCTGATCGTCCCAGTTCATCTGGAAGGGCATAGTTCCCGTGTATCCGCCCTGACCGTCGGGAAATGGTGTAGCGGGGTATCCCGCAGGAGGATCGCTTACCTCAAGCTCAACAACTTCCATGGAGGAAGACCAGTTGATCCACTTGGTGTCAACTGCAACCATGAGGTTTGAAACAGGCTGGAAAGCAACGCCGAACTCGGCTTCCTGTGGCCATGCGAAATTGTTCATCTGCGCCTTGTAATCAACAACACCTCCAGCTGATTCGCCGAAGTTGATCGCGGCGTTTCCATCGGTGAGATCAAGGGAAGCTTCGGAGGTGTAAACTGCACCGAGAGTCATTCTGTCACAGACTTTGAACTGAACCCCGAAACGACCGGCCAAACCGGTGTCTGTGAGGTCTGTAACATCCATACCGCCGGGGCTTTCCGGGAACATGGCGAACTCCATCTTTGCGTACCCGCCGATAGCGGAGAGACCCAGTGTTAGTTTGTCACTGACCTGGTAGCTGGCAGCACCAGTGAGCCTCATGTACATTACATTTGACGAAACCTTGTCTGTTGTGGTTGCGCCTGTGGGGAAGTTCAGGAATTCTACTCCCATGCCGCCCTGAGCATAGGCTTCCAGGCCGAGGATCCACGGAGAATCAGCACCGAGTTTCTGCGTGTATGCAAGGTATGGAAGGGGGAAGAGCTGGTCTTCACCGTCAAGATCAAGCCCCATTGCCTCATTGGAAACATTCAGGCTGGGCATGAGCAATGAAACACCTGCGGCGATACCGCTGTCGTCCAGTTTGCCCATTGTTGCCGGGTTACCTGCTACACCGGAAAAGCCGCTGCTTACAGCAACATCTGCTCCGCCCATTCCCGATGAGCGAACATTGTATCCAGTCATGTTCATTCCGTTTGTAGCCAGTGCCGAGCTTGCGAAAACCGTGCAGAGCAGCAGCAGGGCTGTGAGTCCTGTTCTCATCTTTTTTCCTTTCTTATTTATTGAACCCCGAACAATAGTTACATAATTCACAATCAGAATATATACTGCAGGTGTACGAAATTCAACCCCGGAACGGTAATTGTTCTTTCCGAACCGGCTGTTCTCTCTTATGATTGATGACTGAAACAGACCAGAAAGGAAAAGTTATGCCTCAAATGGTTGGTATTATAGGTGGAAGCGGGATTTACTCTATTCCTGGAGTGGAGATACTGAGTAGCAGAAGGATTGAAACCCCCTTTGGAGACCCTTCCGCCGAGGTTACATTCGGAAATCTTCACGGTCTGAATATGGCATTCATTCCAAGACATGGAAAAGGACACATCTATACTCCGTCGGAAGTTCCCTATGCGGCAAACATCTATGCTCTCAAAAGTGTCGGAGTAGATACTCTGATAAGTTTCAACGCAGTGGGCAGCCTCAGAGAAGAGATAGAACCCAGACATTTTGTTGTTCCCGATCAGCTGTTTGACCGAACGAAAGGAATCAGGAAGTCCAGTTTTTTCGGAGGAGGAGTTGTCGGGCATGCCCCCCTTGGTGACCCGTACTGTCCCGATCTGAGAACTATTCTTGTCAGCGCGGCTGAGAAAGCCGGCGCAGTAGTTCACGACGGAGGTACCATGGTGGTTATGGAAGGTCCGGCTTTCAGCACCAGAGCGGAAAGTGAGTTCTACCGGGCACAGGGATGGGATATCATCGGGATGACTACCCTGCCTGAAGCCAAACTGGCAAGGGAGGCCGGTATCTGCTACGGTACCCTCGCCATGAGTACCGATTACGACTGCTGGCATCAGGCAGCGGAGGATGTTACCGTTGAAATGGTAATGGAAGTGGTAAAAGACAATGTAACTATGGCAGGCAAAGTACTTGGAGAAGCCCTTCTGCTTCTGGGCAGCAGCGGAGCGAAACACTGCAGCTGCAGTGCTCCTGTTGGTGTAATGACCTCCCCTGATGCATCACCTGCAGTAAAGCTTTCACAGCTGGAAGTGATTCTTGGAAGACCATGAAGTTGATTCGTGACATTGGAGAACACGGTTTTATAAGGGCACTGAGGGAGCGTTTTCCCATGGAGACCGCAGGTGATGATGCTGCGGTGCTTGCCTCGCTTGAAACTCCGGTTGTTACAACGGATTCTTTCTTTGAGGGAACGCATTTTTACAGGTGGTGGACCAGCCCGGGAAAAACTGCTGCAAGGCTTCTTGAAGCAACTCTTTCGGATATAGCGGCCATGGGCGGAGAACCCAGAAGTGTTCTTTCCTCTATTGTTGTTTCTCCCGACATGGAGCTTGACTGGATTCTTGAATTCTACAGTGGACTGACCTCAAGGGTGGACTGTCCCGTTGTGGGGGGAGAAACAGTTAAAGGAGCCGTTTTTGGAATTACCCTTACCGCGATAGGTGATTGTGGAAGCAAAAAGCCCTTTCTCAGAAGTGCCGTAAAACCCGGTGACACCCTGTGGGTTACAGGACCTGTGGGAAGAGCACTTGATTCACCGGAACTTCTGGAAAAGAGCAGGAAACAGCAACTCTCAACTGATGAGATAACACAGACAGAAATTTTCCTTTCACCAGTCGCCCGGTTTGACGCCGTACCGTCGCTCAGGTGCTCAGGAGTTGAGGCGGCTATAGATATCTCCGACGGACTGTTTTCTGAATGCACCCATCTTTCGCAGGAAAGCGGTGTGAGGATTACAGTAGAGCTTGAACGCGTACCTGTTGTACCTTACGCTCTGAACAGAGCTGCTGAAGCCTGCAGTGCAGGAGAAGATTTTGAACTGCTTTTTGCACTTCCCCGCAGTTTGCCCCCGCCTGGCAGAGGTTTCTACATGGTTGGTTCGGCCTCGCAGGGCAGCGGACTGGCTGTTACTGAGAAAGGAACAGTTACAGAGCTGTCCTCAAGGGGGTTTGATCACTTTACCCGGAAGAACTGACTGCAGAGCGGCGGCAGACGATACTGCCCACAGGAGCACCGATGTCTTCTGCAATAACCGGGCACTTCACCTGAAGAAGGCAGAAGACTTTACTGCCTGCGTCGCTTAAAGACTCGTAGTTACCCTGTCCTTTCGCTATGACAACCGGTGCTTTCCCGAAAGTTTCTTTGAATTGATCCGAACACAGCTCAAGAATTGTACCGGGGGCATCGCTTCCATTTGGCAGAATGTCCGCAACAGTGTGGAGACCGGCCTCCTCAGCGTCCTGCACCGTTGCATCGTTAAGAACGGGTACCCCCCGGACAGCATATACAACCGGGATGTTCAGCCTTTCTATAAAGGCTCTGTCGAAAACAGTTTCACCGGTGTTGTCTGCAATGTACAGGAGGTGATCGGCTGCCGAGAGCCTGCTTTTAAGTTCCTCCGTATGGTTGATGGCAAACGGCTGTTCAAGAACTCTTTCAATGGTATTATCCAGGTCTCCGAAATTTTCCACCACACCAAGATCCATGATGTTTCCGGCAATTGCCAGCCTGATAGCTGTATCCATGGGGTCTTTTGAGCTGTCTATCAACCGGCGGAGTTTCGGCAGCATTTTCAGTGCCTGTTTTGTGCTCTCAAGTTTTGCCTCTCTGTACGGATCAGAAGAAGAGATTTCCTGTTTCACTGCATGGTGTACAAGGCGGGCAATTTCAGGAGGGTTTGCCCCGGTATCAAGTGCGTCAAGAATAACCATGGTTTTTTTCAGAACAGCGAGCTGCTGATGTTCCGTTCCCCCTGCTCTTCTTGCGGCACTGAGAGCCTGCCGGAGAAAACATGGATAGCAATCGAGGTATATCTTCATTTTACTCTTCCAAAGCTTGTATGGCAGTGGCACTCATAGTTCCGGTGAGACTGCATGCCGGGTCCTTAAAAAGTAGATTCAGTTCGTAGCCGTCTGTTGTGCTCAGATCCCACAGAGGAACAACATCTGCTGGATTGTGAGCAATGGAGAGCAGGGAATCATCTTTGAACAGCAGAGGATCGATTCTGATGTTGTATTCATTGATAACATCCCATGCGTGGAAAATACATCCCCCGGTATCAAGTATCAGCCCGCCCTCAACTGTCATGGATAAACCGATTTCCCCGGCTGCAAGCCTGGCCATCTCTTCACTCATAGGTATACAGGGACCAGGCAGGGCTTCCGGGATGTTCATTGAACGGAGTGTGTGTGTTATCCACGCAAGGGCTTCGTCTGAGATCTGCCCGGTAACCGGTCTCATGGAACCAGGCTGCTGAGTTATGCTTACAGTAACGGAGAGCCTGACAGTCTGTCCCGGGGCTATAATGGGAATTCTCGCGGAGAGAAGACCCCCCGACGGAGTGAAATCGTTTGAGAGAATGGTGAGGGTCTGAAACGGCGGGTGAGACACCGGCATGGGGATTATTACCTGGACATTCCATGCTGCGGCATCACCTGTGTTGGTCACAGATGCTGTAATTACCAGGGTCGTGTCCAGGGGAGATACCCCGAGCCTGCGGTTGATCAGCCAACGGGATGTGCTCTGGCTGGAGCTGTTCCCAAGAGCCAGCCCGTATACCCGGTACGCTTCAGAAAACCTTCCTGACGCTTCCAGAATATGAGCGAATTCAACCATGTGTTCGCCATCTTCCGCAGCAGCCATCTGCGAATAGTACACAGCAGCTTCAGGAATACTGCGGATCGAGACAAGCGCCCTCGCGGAATCAGCGGGGGAAATGGAAAATCCCAGAAGTACAAGAAGAATTGTCACTGTCGGAGCCCCTTTGCAGGTTCCTGACTGGAGGCCCTGGCAGCAGGAATAAGTGCAGCGGCAAGGCTGATAAGAACAGCCACTGCTCCTGCCGCAATAACCTCATCGAAGGAAACTTTCATGGGGAATGACTCATGGAAAGAGTAGACGTCCGGCAGTTGAATAATACCGGTGGAACTGATAAGCCAGCAGCCGGCAAGACCTAGAAGAATCCCTGAAAATGCCCCTGTAAGACCTACGAGAAGACCCTCCCAGAGAAAAACCTGCATAATGAGTTTTCCGCCTGCTCCCATGGCTTTGAGAACCGCAATATCCCGCCTTCTCTCGACCACACTTCTGGCAATGGTTCCGGTTATATTGAAAGAGGCAACCAGAGTTATAAGCAGAATAGCTGCAAAAGCACCAAGACTTTCGAGTTTGAGGCTGGCATAAAGAGCGGGATTCCTCTGCTGCCATGTGAGCACAGCCATGGAATCCGGGACGGTTTTCTGCAGAGCTTTTACAGTCTGCTCCTGTGTGAAACCCCGCTGGGGTTCAACAAACAGACCGGTGTATCCCCCGCCGGGAAGAAACACTCTGGAGGCAGTTTCCAGCGGAATGTATACTATTTTTCTGTCATTCACCGGTAAACCTGTTTCGATGGATCCTGTAAGTATTACCCTTCCAATTCCTGTTCTGCCGCTGGAGAAGAAGGCGGAGGGCGGGAAAAGAAGAATGGTGTCTCCTGCACTGTGCATAAAATCCTCAGAAAGGTAGATACCCATCACTGCTCCGGGAAGGTCATTGCTGTTAACAGCCGGAGCGCTTCCCCATATAAGCATGGTGTCGAGACCGCTTTCCAGGAAGCTCTGTTCGGTTACACCCCGGACCAGACATCCGGCTTCCAGGTCTCTGGAGGGCATTCTGGCCACTGCTTCGCCTTCGATAAAAGGAGAGATGGATCTGACCTCCGGAAGCAGAAGCAGACTGGAAACAAACGCGGAGTCATCAGGAACAGGATTCGAACCTGTCGATAGAATGGCAACAGGTGCATCAACAGCCTTGACACTGTTGCCGATAAAATCTGCCAGCCCGGCGAGAATACTCATCACTATCACCAGAGCCGCTACTCCCAGCGTAACGCCTGCTGCGCTTACGACAGAGGCAAAAGCCAGTTTATTTTTCTGCGGATGGCGCCTTAAATAACGCCATGCGAGTTTCCAGGAAAGGCTAGACAGTGGAACCTCCATTCATCCCTTTGAGTATTGATTATATATCAAAACTGGCTCAACACGAATTAGGGAGGATAATTCTGTCGGGATTACTGCTTATTCTCGCAGTTACTGCGTTGGAACATGTTGTTACTGTGAACGTTGGAGATCCGTATCTTCTGGAAACCGATAATCTGTATACCATATTGCTGCCGGAGTTCTATAGCGTTGAATCGGATGGAAGAGCTCCACTGCCATGTTCAGTTCGTTTCTTCCCGGTTCCTCCTGGCTCGGAACCACGGCTGGAATGGGCAGTTGGTTCCACCGGCTCAACCGGGTGGGACAGGTCTCTGGTTACAGCTTCGGCTCCTGTTTTTGCAGGCAGTGGTCTGCATACCACACAATCTTTTCATGCTGTTCCGTTTCCTTCCGAACATTCACCGGTATCGTTAGAAATAATTCATCTTCTTGGTACAACCGTTGCGAAGGTGACAATCTCTCCATTCTGCTATGGAACTCCTGCTGCCTACGCAAAACAGATAAGTTACTCCCTGTCTTATCCGGAAACCTCCGGCGGCAGGTCGGTTGAAGGTACACTTCTCGGGGCTCTTTGTCCTGATGCGGAGACATGGTGGCCGGACACGCACAGGTCACCGGAAAGCCCATTCTGGGGTAAACCATGGGCAAGAATTGGTGTGGATAACACGGGATTTTATTCTGTGACAGGTGAAGAACTTGAAGCATCAGGATGTACTGTCACAGGTGTTCCGTCTGCCAGCCTGGCTTTGTTTTCTGGTCCAGGCACAATGTTTGACCCGGCCGACCCCGGGCAGGAACATCAGCTGGCCCCTGTTGCTGTAACTGTATTTGACGGAGGAGACGGAGTATTCGATGCAGCAGATTCGCTGATTTTCTATGGCCGGGAACTCTGGCACTGGAATTTTACAGCGGATTCTCTGTTCAGATCTTCCCACCGTTTTGATACAGCCAACACCTACTGGCTTACATGGGGTGGCAGTAACGGAGCAAGAATTGTTCAGTCAAACGCATCTCCATCAGGTGGACCGGAGATACAGCAGGGAGTGTCCCCTTTCGGGTTTGAACAGGAAATATTCTGGGAATTCTATGAAGACAGAACCGGATGGGTGTGGGATTATCTGGGGGGTGATTTTGCTGCGTACTTTTACCTGAGTATACCGCATTCTTCTGATAACGCTACAGTAAGGCTCTCTATTGTAAACGGAGGAGTTCCCTCTCAGACCCATGAAGTGCAGGCTGAGCTGGAAGATGTTGTAATACTGGATACCCTTGCAAGAGACACAGTTGGTAACAGCAGAATGGAGTACTTCACACTGCGGAACATCGATGTGAAACAGGGTGGAAATCTGCTTGAGGTATGGTGTGATTATCCCGGGGGATCTTATTTCAACTATGCGGAGATACTGCTTCCAGTGAGCCTGTCTGAATCTGCAGGTTACCCGGTTGCCGTGTCCGGCTACACTCCAGGGCTCCACTCGATGCACATCGGTTCAGTTTCTCCTGACTGCCGTATTTACAACATCAGCGATCCATTCAACCCTGTCAGCCTGACGGACTGGACCCTTTCCGGCAATGAAGCACACCTGTCTACCACTGTAGAGGGTGAAACAGCGGTATTTCTAACCGTGGAGCCTGAAAACTTTCTTTCCCCAGAGTACATTGAGCTGGCACAGCCAGGCAGAATACTGGGTGCTTCTGTTCCTGCTGATGTGATAGTTACAGTCCCTGAAGATCTGGCAGGCGGTCTGTCTGTTCTTGAGGCAGTTTATGAGGCCAGAGGTCTTTCCGTGTTTACAGTTACATACACAGAGGTGTACGATGAGTTCGGGCAGGGTGTTTCCGACCCGGGGGCGGTGAGATCCCTTGTGAGATGGGCTCTCGATACATGGTCTGATCCGCCGCAGGCTCTTGTTCTCATCGGTGATGGGTCAAATGATCCCATCGGTTACGTTACAGGGAATAAAACCTCTGCTCCGGTGAATGTGATCCTTGAATCAGGTTTTTGCAAGGAGGCATACTTTACAACCGTTCATACCGGCGGGAAAGATCCGGAAATTCCTGTATCAAGAATACCTGCTTCAACAGTTGATGAACTTCTGATTGCTTCTCAAAAGGCTGCTGCAATTGAAGATCCGTCTGTTCTCGGGCCATGGGCCAACACTGTTCTTCTGGCTGCCGACGATGAGTGGGGCAAGGGCGCATATGTGAAGGATTCCTACCACACAGTGATATGCGAGTATCTTGCAGACAGCATCATTCCCCCATCGGCAAACATCGTCAAACTTTACGAAATACAGTATCCCTGGCCTCCGGGATCTACTGCCGGAGGAGTTCATCCGGAAAAACCTGAAGCCTCTTCTGATTTTGTGGAGTTGCTGAACGAGGGTATGTCGTATCTGGCCTTTGTCGGGCATGGTTCATACGATCAGATGACCCATGAAAAGCTGTTCTCTTCCATTATGGTCAGTCAGTTAAACAACGCCCCCAGATATTTCCTGTACAATTCGTTCTCCTGTTCCAACGGTCATTTTGATCTGTCTGCCGGTGACTGCCTTGCAGAGCATCTTCTTTTTCATCCGGGAGGGGGAGCTTTCGCCACCATAGCCTGTACCAGGGGAAGCTACGCTCTTGCAAACAGATACCTGTCTTCCCACCTGCTTACCAGATTTCATGATGGCAGTTTCAGTACAGCTGAAGCGTTGTGGTTGTCACAGGTTGAGATAGGAGACAGCAACAACTATCTGTACGCCGTTCTTGGAGATGGCGGTGCACACCTGCCTGCTGTAGAGACACAGGGGTATTCTGCAGTACCGGCGGACACACTGACACGGGGCAGGGTAAACACCGTTGATGTATCTTTTCCCGAAGAATCATCATTTTATTTCAGGTGTAACGAGAGTGCAGACACGGTGGTTTATGTAAGCCCTCTGTCTGATGATTGTATCATTCCCTACCTGCGTTACGGTTCCGAGGTGTACAGCAGTATTCTTTCAACAGACCCTGATGGTAACGCTTCTGTTGATTTCTTTGTTTCACTTCAGGCAGACACAGGCAATCTGGCCAGAACTGACGCAACCGGAAGAACAGAAAACATTCTGGGAACGGGGTATTCCTGGCCGATTCCGCTGGTTGATAACGGTGATTACGTTGATGATACCACAGGACCGAGTATTGATCTTAGTTTTCCCTGCTCTGAGGGCACCGGGATTCCATCAGTTTACCAGAATGCGATGATGCATGCCGTACTTTCCGACAGCTCAGGGATCTGTGTTCTGGGAGATGATGCAGGCTCAATAATCATAGGCTCTGTAGACGGCGGGTATGAAGACATCACCAGCCTGTTTTCCTACGATCGCGGAAGCTACACAACAGGTTCTCTCGATTACAGTATTCCCGACCTTCTGCCCGGTATCCATCAGATCCGGGTGGTGGCAAGAGACGGTATGAAGAACACAGGAGAGAGCACTCTTGAGTTCAATGTTCTTCAGGGGGATGCGCCTCTGCTTGAAAAAACGGGAGTTTATCCGAATCCTGTAAGAGGACCCCGGGCATTCTTTTTCACAACATCGTCTGCGGGAACGGTGGAGGTTTCAGTATTCACCATTGCCGGCAGACCTGTGTGGTCTGGAAGAGTGTTTGTGCAGACCGGTTCCGGCCAGCTGATGTGGAATGGAAAAGATACGGACGGAGATTCAATCGCCGCAGGAGCGTACATCTACAAAATTCGTTTTTCAGGCAGTTCAGGCAGCTCATCTGTTACCGACCTTCTTGTGGTAAGTCCGCAATGAGCGCAGGCAGAATGGCAGAGTTACCGGCAGAAGTAAGGAAGAGAACATGACTATTTTCACTGTGATTGCTGTGATTGCTGCATCCTGGAGCGGTGTATTCAGCTTTGATTCTCCTGCAACAGATGCAGCGGGTATTCCCGTTATCCCAGGTACTGTAAATCTCAACGAACCCGGTGTGCCGCTGTATCCGGTGAAGACAGTGTACGTTCCAGTCCCACCGGAGGTTGAAGTACACCTGGACTACACAGCAACACGTTCTGCAGTTTCTGCCGCTTCAGAGAGAATAGTTATTCCCAGGGCAGGTGTGCTGACAGGCTCCGGGCTTGAAGCTCATGAGATTCCTGTGGAACCTGTGGATTATCCTGTTGAAACGGTTGAGCTGGAAGGTGTTTTCCCCCTTGCGGGAACTCAGGTTGCCGTGGTCAATATCTATCCCTTTACGGAGACCGGGTTTGTACAGTCTGTAGCGGTTACTCTGAGCTGGGAAAGCAGCAGTGTAGGAACAAGAATTCCCGAAAACCATCTTCTTTCTGGGTTTGCCCAGGGAGATGTGTACTGGCCGGCCAGCCGCCAGAGAGCTGTAAGCCCATTCTGGGGAAAGCCCTGGGCGAGAATCGCCATACGGGAAACTGGTGCTTACGAAGTCACATGTTCAGAGCTTGAAGCTGCCGGATGCAGCGTAAGCGGTTCTCCGATTTCGGGGATTTCTCTGTTTTCCGGGCCGGGCACGCAGTTTGATCAGTTACCTGAAACAGAGCACTCTCTTGCACCGGTGCCTGTTCTGGTCGATGATGTTAACGGAGACGGTGTGTTTAACGGCGAAGACAGAGTCCGGTTTCTGGCCGGGGCACTCAACAGGTTTGAGTATTCCGGGGGATCTCTCCGGTGGCTGTATCACCGATACGCATCTCACAGAGTTTACTGGCTGACATGGGGCAGCGGGCTAGGAGCCAGGATGCAGAGTGAAGCAGGTGCTCCAGACGGTTCTCCCCAGTGGGGCAGTACCATTGAGTACACCGCACATCTTGAAGATGGCGGTTTCTGGCTGCCCCGGTATGAACTCAGAACAGGCTGGTTCTGGAAGAAGGTCAATTCAGGGGAGAGCACGTCTGTTCCTCTGAACCTTCAGGATGTGGCGGGGACAGCTGATATCACGATGTCTTTTGCCGTATCGGAACCATCAGCGTACACTGTAACCCTTCAGGGTGGTGGTAGTGTTGAACTCAGCGGCTCAGGTGCAAAACAGGTGCTGTTTAAGAACGTCAGCATTGAAGGTCTCAATCAGCTTCAGATCAGTTTCTCGTCTTCCAACCCGGCTGCTCACCTTTATCTTGACTATCTGGAACTGACTTATCCGGTTTCCACCGTAGCTTCCCCAAGAAGAGTTTTCCTTGCAGGCAGTACCGGAAGGTACAATTTTTCCTTTGCCGGCGGCAGTGAAGCTTTTGATGTGTCGGACCTGATGAATCCCAGGCTTATCACAGGTGCCCAGCAGTCTTCCGGGGCACTGAGTTTCTCCCTTGAAACACAAGACTCCACATCTGTTATGGTTGTTGCCGATAACCAGTGGCTCACGCCCGATTCAATCAGGTCTGCATCTCCTGGAAGGCTTGTGGGTACAGTTGATTCCGGAGACAGACTCTTTGTAGTTCCGGATGTTTTTGCCGATGATGTGGCAGGGCTTGAGGCCGTTATGGAAAATATGGGTCTTTCCGTTGTAACTGCAACCACTAGTGAAATTTATGACGAGTTCGGGCAGGGCGTAAAAGACCCCGGAGCAATCAGATCTGCAGTTCGGTGGGGAATAGACTCCTGGGCAACACCTCTGAGTACGGTGATTCTTGGAGGAGATGCCCACTACGACCCCCTGGGTTACTCAACTACGCTTCCAGACCTGATTCCTGCAATGATATTTCTTGTTAATTCCGGAAGTTACCCTGCCTGGGCTGAGGAAGACTGGTTTGCAGAGGTTCATCAGTCTGCAATTCTTCCCGAAATCCCTGTTGCCAGAATACCTGCAGGCAGTGCTTCCAGCCTTGGAGCGGTAAGTGCTAAAAGCGCACTTTACCTTACCGGGCAGGCTGACGGAGCATGGAGCAGTCGTTTTGTTCTGTTCGCCGACGACGAATGGGGACAATCGCTGAGTTCTGCAGCAGAGAGAGTTCACACCGATGATATGGAAGAGATATGTTACAGCTCTCTTCCCTATTACGCCAAGCCGGAGAAATTTTACCTTATAGAGTATCCATGGCCTCCAGGTACTGTTCCAGGAGGTGTTCACCCTGATAAACCTGACGCCCGGACTGCCTTTAGAGAACTTTGGAATGAGGGTATGGGTGCAATGCTCTTTTTCGGACACGGTTCTGCCAACCAGATCGCACATGAGAAGGTCATGCTGGGAGAAGATCCGGCATCTCTTACCAACGGAGCCAGGCTGCCCCTTGCAATGTTCCTCTCCTGCGATGTCTCCCGTTTTTTTGTTCCAGGGGTTGATTGTATCAGTGAAAAACTCGTCTATCATCCAGCTGGTGGAGCAATTGCGTCAATCGGAGCCACAGGAGGAACCACTTCCGGTGCAAATTACAACTTCGGTGCAGCGATACTTCCTTTTCTCTTAGACAGTGGAAATTCAATTGGCTATTCTTTCTGGGCGGGAAAACTCCAGGCTCACAAGGCCAACACAGACTACTACGTGCTGCTGGGGCTGCCGGATCTTGTTTTACCCATGTCCAGAAATGATCTGGCTGTGGAACTTGTGGGGGATACCCTTCGCTCCGGTGAAACGAATCTTGTTTCAGGAACAGGAAACGCAGCTGACGGGCTTGCGCTGATTGAGATAACCGAATCCGATATCCCTGCCAGCTACACCATGCTTTCCGGCGGTGTAATAAATTACTTCCACCAGGGTGGAACGGCATGGAGAGGAAGAGCAACAGTTTCAGACGGAGAGTTTTCTGCTGAGTGCATTCTTCCCGTGGGCTGCAATACAGGGCAGCTTTCCCGGGTAGACTGCGCTTCAATCGTGTCAGACGGTGCTGAGCTGGGTGCAGATGCTCCTCTGGTTCTGGTTGAGGGAGATGTTCCCTCAGACTTCAAAGGCCCGAACATATCCATGTGGATTCGCGGACAGGCAGGTGTTGAAGAACCTGTGATAACAGGGGAAGGCGTGCTTGACGCGGAACTGTCTGATTCCAGCGGGATTGTGTTCCTGGGGGGAACAGGCAGGAGTATTCAGCTGTTCGTGGATGGAGAAGAGTTCGATCTCAGCGATTCATTCACCTACAACACAGGCTCAACAACCACAGGTCAGCTGGAATACACAGTGTCCGAACTGGTTTCCGGGGACCATCTGTTCATACTTCAGGCCATGGACGGGGTAGGTAATCTCTCCCGTGACAGTATGTATGTGAAGTCTACCGACGAGAGCGAAGTCGCGATAGAGCAGTATGTGGTGTACCCCAATCCAGGGACAGGGCAGAGGTGTTTCAGTTTTACTGTATCTTCAAATGCATTTATTACAGTTTCGATTTACACAACTGCCGGCAGGTGTATCCGCCGGATTTCCGCACAGTGTGTTCAGGGGTACAATCAGGTGTTGTGGAACGGCCTGGATGCAGATGGTGACATTCCAGCCTCAGGAGCTTACATTTATACCATTGAAGCGGATACGGAAGGCGGTCTGTTCGAACAGTCGTCTGTGGTAACTGGGGTTCTGGCAACGGTAAACTGACACTTCGGGGAGACTCATGGAGAACCAGAAAATAAGCTGGTTGTGGAAGCAGGTTGAAGAGGCGAGAGCCAGCGGCGATGGAGAAAAAGCCCGGGAAAGCCTTGAAAGGCTTCTTGAGGATTCCTCTGTAAAAAACACTCCCGATGAAAATCTTGCAGTTCTGGAACTGTGCAGTATGAAACTGGACAGAGGAGAAGTGGATACTGCAACCAGGATGCTTTCCGGCTTCAAATGGTATGGAATACCAGGAGCTGCAGCCCTTCTTCTGGCAGCAGATGTGTTTCTAAAGCTGGATATGTTTGAAACCTCCCTGGAATCTCTTGAGTCCTACCTGAAACTGTATCCCAGAGATGCGGATGCAAGCAGAAAGAAGGGGCTTGTTCTTCTGATGCTTCACCGGGACGACGAAGCAGAGAGAATTCTGCTGTCTGTTGCCAGAAGAGAGAGGTACCGTGTGGCATCAACCCTTACATACCTTGCCCTGCTGGAAGCAAAAAGAGACAAACTGGAGGAGAGTCTTCATCTGCTTCTTCAGGCCAGGGAACTGGCGCCTTACGACGAGAAGATCGAGCACAGTCTTCTTCGGATTGAAGCTCTCAGAGTTCAGATGAGGCGAAGCGCCATAGAGAGTGACCTTCTTCCGCTTTCTGAAGTTGTACCAGGAATGACTGCAGGAATGCTGGGGCTTCACGGTTATTCCCCGGAGATTGCAAAAATTGCCGCTGATACATGGAGCCGGTTCTGTGCGTCAAACACCCCGGCAGGGCGCAAGCCAGAAGCCTGGGCCGCGGCACTGGAGTATGCGGTTACCAGCGGTGGACCACATTTCACGCAGGAGCAGCTGGCAGGGGAGTACGGTGTTTCGGCGTCTCAGCTTCGCGATCATTACCATATATTGAAAAAATCCGTTAGCCTCCCTCCGACAAGACTTCTGGAGAGGCTTGCCAGCGAGGGATCCGATCTGCTCCGCGATACCCGGATGGATGAGATAGCGGAAATTCTGGCAGAGCTGGGCTCCGCCAGCGATGAATTTGAGAACGCTTCAGATGCCGCCGCATGGGTTTTCCAGAGAGTTTCTCCTGTTGATGAGGTTCAGCGCCGTGAGATTGAAGAATTTGTTGCATATATCTGGCGCAAAAAAGGTTACAGTCAATAACCACATTATTTTGTTGGATTGTTATATTAGCGTCGTGGGTTTGCTCCTGACAGGTGTTTCTCTGCGAGCTGCCCGTTTCTGGCATTGATGTAACTTGGTAATACAGCTCTATTCAGCGCATGGTAAAACAGGAAGAAACGGACAAAAATGAACAGCAAATATGTTTACAATTTTGGTTCTGCAAAAACCGACGGTGACCAATCTATGAAGGAACTTCTCGGAGGAAAAGGTGCTAATCTTGCGGAGATGACGAAGATCGGCATGCCTGTTCCCCCTGGATTTACAATTACAACTGAAACATGTGATGTGTTCAACAGAGCCGGGGCGGCGTGGCCTGACGGGCTTGACGAGCAGGTAAAAGCAGGAATCGGTCTGCTCGAAGAAGAGCTGGGAAAAAAATTCGGAGACAGCACAAATCCCCTTCTGGTCTCTGTGAGAAGCGGTGCTGCCATTTCCATGCCTGGAATGATGGACACCGTTCTTAACCTGGGTCTTAACGAAGATACCCTTCAGGGAATTGCCGCCAGAAGCGGTAATCCGAGGTTTGCCTGGGATTCCTACAGAAGATTCATGCAGATGTTCGGGGATGTTGTGATGAACATACCCCACCATGATTTTGAGCGTGCGCTTCAGACCGTAAAGAATGAGAAGGGTGTAAAGCTTGACACGGAACTTGAGCTTGAAGACCTTAAAAAGGTAGTGGTGCTGTACAGGGAGATTTACCGCAGTGCCATAGGCAGTGACTTTCCCTCTGACCCGTGGGAACAGCTGAAGCTGTCCATCGATGCCGTATTCAGCAGCTGGAACAATTCCAGAGCGATCAGGTACCGCGAGATCAACGAGATAAAAGGTCTTGTCGGTACAGCAGTCAATGTACAGGCAATGGTTTTTGGCAACATGGGCAGAACCTCCGGAACCGGCGTGTGTTTTACCCGTGATCCTGCAAGCGGCGAGAATGTATTCTACGGAGAGTATCTCATGGATGCCCAGGGTGAAGATGTGGTTGCCGGTATCAGAACTCCGCTTCCCATAGCAACACTGGGAGATCTGGACGAAACATCCTATCAGGGGCTGCTGAGTCTCAGGAGCAAGCTGGAGGAACACTACCGCGACATGCAGGATATCGAGTTTACCATTGAAGAGGGAAGGCTCTACATTCTGCAGACCCGCACAGGCAAACGCACTGTATTTGCCGCATTGAACATGGCTGTAGACATGGCGGAAGAGGGTCTGATAGACAAAAAAGAGGCTGTCATGAGGGTTCCCGCGCAGAGTTTCAACCAGCTTTTCGCACCGATTCTGGGGACGGAAAGCAAGTCTTCGGCAACTGTTCTCACCACAGGGCTTAACGCTTCTCCCGGAGGTGCCTGCGGAAGAGCTGTGTTCACAGCTGAAACCGCGGAGGAATGGAAAGCAAGAGGGGAAGAGGTGATTCTGTGTCGTCTTGAAACCAGCCCTGAAGATATAGGCGGAATGGTGGCTGCAAAGGGAATACTCACGGCAAGAGGCGGTATGACCAGTCACGCTGCAGTGGTTGCCCGCGGCATGGGTGTACCCTGTGTTTCCGGCGCTGATGAGCTGCATATAGACGGCGATGAAGCGGTGATGACCTGCAGAGGAATTACTGTAAAAGAGGGCGATACAATAGCTATCGATGGCTTTACCGGGGAAGTGTTTTCAGGTGAAGTTCAGGTTCGTCCGTCTGAGATAGTTCAGGTTCTGCAGGGCAACATGGATGCGAAAGACAGCACACTTTTCAAAAACTATGAAAAACTTGTAGGCTGGGCCGATGAAATTCGCAGAATGGATGTTCGGACAAATGCGGATACTCCAAGGGACACGGAAATGGCAGTTCTCTTCGGCGCCCAGGGCATTGGTCTGTGCCGTACAGAACACATGTTTTTCCAGGGAGACCGGATAATTCCTTTCAGGAAACTCATTCTGGTGGCAGATGATGTTAAGAGAATAAAGGACAGAATTGAATCGGGAGCAGGAGACCTGGAAGAACTGAAAAAAGAACTTGAAACACCTCTCGCCAGTTACAATCAGGCTCTGGCAGAGTTGCTTCCCCTTCAGAGGAATGACTTTGAAGACATCTTCCGCACACTTAAAGGTCGTCCCTGCAACATCAGACTTCTTGATCCTCCACTTCACGAATTTCTTCCCCATGACGAAGAAGGACAGGCCGAAATGGCTGAAGTCATGGGTGTTAGCCCTGAAACAGTTGCCCTTAAAGTTGAATCTCTTCACGAATTCAATCCGATGATGGGGCACAGAGGCTGCAGGCTGGGTCTTGTGTACCCGGAGGTCGCAGATATGCAGGTAAGGGCGATAATGGAAGCAGCCATAAAGGTTGCAGACGATGGAATACAGGTTCTTCCTGAAATAATGATTCCCCTTGTGGGAAATGTGAAAGAACTGGCCATTGCCAGAACTATGGCTCAGAAAGTTATCAGTAGTGTTCTGGCAGAACACGGCAAAGCAGATGACTTCATCAGTTATCAGATAGGTACGATGATCGAGATACCCCGCGCCGCGGTTACCGCAGACAGGATCGCAGAGGAGGCAGACTTCTTCAGTTTCGGTACAAACGACCTTACTCAGATGTGCTGCGGGTTTTCGCGCGACGACGCAGGTAAATTTCTTGGCGATTACGTGAAGATGGGAATCTACGAGAGAGATCCGTTTGCCTCTCTGGATATTCCAGGTGTGGGACGTCTGGTGGAAATTGCATCGGATCTTGGCAGAACCACAAAGCCGGGTCTCAAGCTGGGTGTATGCGGTGAGCATGGCGGTGATCCCGCGTCAATCAGATTTTTTAATTCAGTGGGGCTGAACTACATTTCATGTTCTCCCTACCGGGTTCCTGTTGCCAGACTTGCAGCTGCACAGGCTGTTCTGGAAGCAGAGTAAACCGGACAGGGTACTCCTGTGAAAAGGGTAGATGTTCTCCTTGCCATGGGGAGCCCTGCACTTTTGTCTGTTACAGAAGAGGCCCTCCTGAAGGAGGGTCTCTCTGTTGAAACGGTTACAAGTGGTATTGATGCTGTAACTTCGGCGTTTTCATCAAAACCCAGGTGTATTCTGTGCGGGCAGGTTCTGGCTGGAATGGACGGGCTTAAAGTCTGCCGCTTCCTGAGCACTGTGTATACAAACAGTGAAATGCCTGTTATCATTACAGTTCCCGACTTGAATCCACGGGTTAGAAGAAGGGCATTCAGTGCTTCTGCCGTGGCGGTTGTAGACTATTCCACCCCGTTCAGCCAGGTAGTGGGGCTGATTAGAACCCACATGAGTTCAGAGCGATCTTCAGCAATAAGATCAGGTTTTCCCGTTTCGCAGGACCGGCTGCTGCTTATGACTGCCGATTCGCTGGAGGATTCTCTGGAATCCATAGAAACTGTTGTTAACCTCGCTTCTGAACTGAACGGAGTTACATCCATCGCAGAGGCAAGCAGGAAAGTTGTTCTGTCAATTCTCACAGGACTTGGCTTCCAGCGGGCCTGGATCGGTGTTCTCGACAGTTCAGCCGCGACAGTTGAAGCAGTCGCCTTCAGGGGAAGGGGAATAACTGGAGAACCTGTCAAACTGTCCGGTACACCGGGTTATCTCACTGTGGATACCGCAGTTTCAGAAGGTGTTCAGGTACTGTCCTGGTCACCGGAGTTCATAGACAACAGAGAAACATGGCTTGGAAGTATAAACTACGTTGACACGCCTGTTAAAGTTGGCGGCAGTGTGTTTGGTATTATTCGGTGTGACAATGGAATATCTCGCAGACTTCCATCGGAAAGCAGCCTGAGAATTCTTAAAATGCTTGCTGGAGAATTGTCTTCATTCATCAGGTACCTCGACGCACAGAGCAGGCTTGAGGCTTCTTACAGCATATTTGAACGGATGCTTGGCAGACGGTCTGCAAGGGCCATTGAAATTTCTGGAACAGGTGTTGTGAAAACAGTATACGGTGATACTGAAGCAATACCATGCATTGCTCACATGACTCCAGGAATGACTGTAAATCACCTTCTGAAAGGCATACCGGATGTATCGCGGGAGTCTATTCTGAATGCAATTTCAGAGAAACGCAACCTTGAAGTAAACACAGTTTCCTGTGGAGATGGTTACCTTGGATTTTCTCTGATAAGTAAAAAACCGGATGGAATGATTCTGGTGGTTTCAGACAGAACAATTTACGGAAATATGGAGGAGAGAATCAAGCTTCTGGAATTTGAAACAGATGCCATTGCTTCGCTTGCCGCGGATCTTACATCGCTGACGGATCCCGGTGAGATATGCAGAACAATGCTCAGGACCCTTGAAGGTTTTTACCCTGATGAGGCCATCGCTATTCTCGCAGCGTCGGAAGTGCCCTACTCTCTGGTTCCTGAAAAACTGATTGTCCACGCTGTATCCGGTGCGGGTTTTGAGGATACAGCGGTTATTCCAGGTGCCAGCATTCAGATTGTCAGAGACTCTTCAGATCAGGGTGTTGTGGCTGACGCTGTTAGAACAGGCCGAATGATCAACATTCCCGATGTTCTGCAAACCGATTTTTTCATGCGCCTTCTCCCGGATATCAGAAGTGAACTCGCCATTCCCATGCTAAGCCGCGGAAGGGTAGTTGGCGTGATTGATCTGGAGAGTTCCCGGGCTAACAGGTTCCTGGGTGATGATGTAAGAAGGCTGAACAACATGGTGGGATTCTCCGCAGGTGTCCTGGAAACTGCCCTTCAACAGACTGAGCTTATCAAACTTGCTCGCAGAGACAGACTTACAGGATTGTACAACATGGCATTTTTTGAAGAGAGATACCCTGAAGAGTTTGAGCGGGCAGACAGGTATCAGTACTTTTTCTCCCTTATCATGATGGACATAGACGATTTTAAGCACTACAACGATTCCTTCGGGCACCCTATGGGTAATGTTCTGCTGCGCAAGCTTACACGGGCAATGAGTGATACCCTCAGGGATGTGGATATTCTTGTGCGGTACGGTGGAGAGGAATTTGTCTGTATTCTACCCCTGACGGATAAACAGGTGGCTATGGATGTTGCCGAACGGATCAGAAAGAAAGCGGTCGAAGCAAGTGCGGATATACCAAATTCTGAAGAACAGCCTGGAGGAGTTGTAAGCCTCAGTCTTGGCGTGGCGACTTTTCCGGAAGATTCCCGCGAGAAAGACGAACTGCTGGAAATAGCTGATCAGAGAATGTACAGGGCGAAAAGAGCCGGAAAAAACAGAGTCTGCGGTAACTGAGGTAAAAATGAAATACGACGTGGTGGTACAGGACGGTTTTGGTTTTTACTGTACGAAGAAGATAAAACAAGCCATTTCTTCCATGGTGGAATCTTCCGGCGGCTGGCCGGAAGGAACATCCAGAGGCAGCAGGGTTCTGCTGAAGGTAAACATGCTTTCCGCCAAGCATCCTTCCCGGGGAATAACAACGCATCCGGCAGTTGTCGCTGCAGTTGCATCTCTGTTGCAGGACAGAGGGTGTGCTGTCGCAATAGGCGACAGCCCCGGTGGAGCGGTGAAAGGCGTTGAACGGTATTGGAAGAACTGCGGGTTCCGGGCGGCGGCGGAAGTTTCAGGTGCAGAAATGGTGAGTTTTGAGGGATCCGGATCGAAGAGGATTGATAAACACGGTCGAGAGTATGACATTGCTCTTCCAATTCTGGAGGGCTACGACTGCAGAATAAACCTCAGTAAGTTCAAAACTCATATGTACACACGCCTGACAAACGCACTGAAAAACTCCTTTGGTATCGTTCCGGGGCTGGGAAAGGCCATGCTGCACATGCGGAGCCCGAGACCGGTAGATCTGGCTGTTAACATTGTAGATCTCTACGAAACAGCGGATTTTGCACTGCACATAACAGATGGTATTCTGTGTCTGGACGGCAGGGGGCCGAGTACCGATGGCAGGAGAAGGCACGAAGGATTTCTTGCTGTTTCCCGCGATGGTGTCTGTCTTGATATGGTTCTGTCGCAGATGGCCGGCCTTCCATGGGATCATCTGGACAGCAATGTCGAAGCAAGATCCAGAGGGCTCGGGAAGCCTTTCGAAGAGATAACCGTTCTCGGCAGCCATGAATTCAAAGACTTTGATATTCCAGCCCGGTCGTACCTCAACTACATACCGCCCTGGCTGGGTTCAGTTGCAAGGCTTCTCCTGCGTACGGCCCCTGTTGCCAACAGCAGGTGTACGGGCTGTGGAGTTTGCAAGAGAGCCTGTCCTGTAAATGCCATTGAAATAAAAAACGGGAGAGCAAAGATGAAGAAGGGAACCTGTATAATGTGTCTCTGCTGTCATGAACTCTGCCCTGAGAATGCAATCGATCTGAAACTTCCGTTTGGAAGGAGCTGATTTTGGCGCGTAAAGTTACTTTTTCTCACAGGATGGAATACTTTCTAACCAGGCTTGCCGGTTTTGTTCTTTGTGCTGTTCCACTGAGGCCGGCACTTGCATGCGGAGCGGCTCTGGGCCGTTTTGCGTGGTTTCTGGGAGTAAGAAGAAAAGTATCCCGTATAAACATTTCCACCGCATTTCCAGAGAAGTCGCTGGCTGAGATAAACGCCACAGGAAGAGCTTCCTATGCCAACAGCGGCAGATTCATGGTAGAGTTTATCCGTCAGAGAAACATGGGACAGAAGTATTTTGAGAAATATATCACAGTTGAGGATACACCGGCTCTGAAAAAAACAATGGAGTATTCAAAGGGCATCATAGGGCTTACATTTCATTTTGGAAACTGGGAGTACTACGGGGTATCAAACGCTTTTCTTGGCAAAGATGTAAGTTTTCTTGTGGGCAGACAGCGCAACAGTTTAGTAGATAAATACATCAACAGACTCAGGTCTTCCAGTGGTGCTGTACTGCTTACGAGAGATGTTTCCATGCGCGGAATCATTAAAATTGCCAGACAGGGTGGGATTGTCTGCTGGCTCAGTGATCAGAGTGCAGGCAAAAACGGCCTTGTTGTGGATTTCTTTGGAAAACCCGCAAGCACGCCCAGAGGTGCCGCGGCTTTCAGTGTGAAGCTGAATATGCCCATAACCTGCGGGTTCATGGTAAGGGAAAAGGGACCATACCAGAGATTTGTGGTGAAGGAATTCCTTATGCCCGACGCCAGCCTTCCGAAACATGAAGCTGAGGTAGAGCTTACTCAGAGATACACAAAAGTCCTTGAAGAAATGGTAAAAGAGCATCCTGAACTGTACTGGTGGTCACACCGCAGATGGAAGAGAACAACCGATCTTTACTGACACATGTATTGGAGGGAAACATGCTTGATAGATTATTTCAATTGAAAAAGGCCGGAACAACCGTTCGTACAGAGCTTGTTGCCGGCCTGACCATTTTCCTTACCATGTCTTACATAATCTTTCTTCAGCCAGCTGTTCTGTCCGGTTCTCTGATGGGTATGGATACCGGGATGGACCCGGGGTCTGTACTTACAGCAACATGTATTGCTGCTGCGCTGGCAACAGCTATCATGGCTCTGTACGCGAAGTATCCTATTGCGCAGGCACCGGGAATGGGAGAAAATTTCTTTTTTGTACTGTCTGCAATTCCAGCTGCCGCAGGTCTGGCATCTGTTCAATCCGGGGAAACCCAGGCCTGGCAGGTTGCACTGGGAGCAGTATTTATTTCGGGAGTTCTGTTTGTTCTGCTCTCAGTTTTTGGTGTGAGAGAAAGAATAATGAACTCGATCAGCATGCAGATGAAAACAGGAGTAGCTGCCGGCATAGGTCTCTTCATTGCGTTTATTGGTTTTCAGAACTCCGGTCTTGTGCTTAATGCCCCAGGGGCTTTCCTGAAGATGAACACGGATTTTTCGTCACCGGATATCTGGGTATTCTTTTTTGGAATCGTTGTTACCGCTTCTCTCATGGCCAGAAAAGTAAAGGGTGCTGTTTTCTGGGGCATAGTGGGTTCAACGCTCTTCACTTTCCTTCTTTACAATGTTCTCAGCCAGTCGGCATACGGCGATTCAAAACTGTTTACTCTTTTTTCTCCATCCAGCCGGATTGTTTCCGCACCTCCGGATATTTCCCACACATTTCTGAAAATGAATATTGTCGGAGCTCTCAATCTTACCATGCTTCCGGTTATTCTTGTTTTTCTTGTTATGGATGTTTTTGACACCATGGGAACACTTGTTGGAGTAAGTGAAAGGGCGGGATTCATAAAAGATAACCGTCTTCCCAGGGTGGAGAAGGCTATGATGTCTGATGCTCTGGGAACTGTTACCGGAGCTGCCCTTGGAACCAGCACCGTAACGAGTTTTATTGAAAGTACCGTTGGTATTGAGCAGGGGGGAAGAACGGGGCTTACGGCACTTACCGTGGCTGTTCTGTTCCTGAGTGCGCTGTTCTTTGCCCCGGTTTTCTCCATGGTAGGAAGTTACCCTCCGATTACCGCACCTGCACTGGTTGTTGTGGGGGCGATGATGCTTCAGAACCTTACGAAAATGAAGTGGAACGACTACACTGAAACCATTCCGGCTTTTCTTGTCATAGTTGGCATACCGTTCACCTGTTCAATTGGTGATGGCCTTGCTCTGGGCTTTATCAGCTACCCTGTAATCAAGCTTGTATCCGGCAGAGGAAAAGAAGTAGGCTGGTTCGGTTACTTGCTGGCAGTCGTATTGATTGTATATTTTGTGCTTATAAGGAGTTTAGTGTAGAGGAGTAGCTATTGTCTATGCTTGTAGCAGACAGATTACCTGCGAAACCGGAAAATGCATTTATACTGGGAGGCGGAAGGTTTGGCAGTTCTGCTGCATTCAAGATAAACAGGCGATGGCCCTCGTGCCGGATAAAGCTGATCGACAGTCAACCGGAGCTTCCCGCCGGCATTCCCGGGGAACACCAGCCTGGGACCGATGCAATAAAATTTCTTAAGGACAATTTCAGAAGCCTTTCTCCGGACAGTCTGATCGTCCCGTGCATACCTGTTCATGTCGCATTCAAATGGGTGTTAAGTCATTTCGGTTTTTCTATCCCGGTACCCATAAGGCTTATGGAGTCTTTACCGGGAGCAGTAACCGGAAGAGACGGGTGTATTTACAGTTCTCTCAGTGATTTTGTGTGTCCTGCGGACTGCACCGAGCCTGAGGGCGTGTGTTCTGTGACGGGGAAGAAGAGGAAAGAACCTCTTTTCAATACACTGCAGAAAAACGGTCTTAAAGCTTACAGAACAATTGTCGTTCGTTCAGCCCAGCTTCTGCCGGGGGTGGGGGCGGTTACTGCCCGTCAGCTTTCCGCTCTGCTTGCAGAGGTCAGAAAACAGAAAGGCAGGTATCTTATTGGAACTGCTTCCAGGTGTCATGGAGTAATTCACGGATTTGTTCACTGAAAGGGGAACAGAATGAAAATTGTTGCAGTGTTACTCCTAACTCTGTCCGTCATTGTTGTTGCGGAAGATGTTAACAGGCACGCTGTAACTATCTCTGCCGGGATCCCTGGTTTACTGCTGCCTGAATTGACCTATGAGTATTCCCTTGACGAAAGCAGCAAGCTGGGAATATCGGCTGGTACATTTCTTATGTGGCCGGAGTACAGGAAGCTACACAAGAATGGTTCGTTCCCTTGAGCTCACTGGAAGTATAGGATATGTACCTGCAAATGAAAGTGATGGTGATGTGTTTGGAAGCATACTGTCCGGAGGTACAAAAGGGGCTGAATACCTGTCAGCCACAGGAGGTTACCGTTACACCTCGAATGGCGGCTTTATTTTCAGAGCAGCAGGCGGCGGCGGGTACTTCTTTAACGACGATGACTCCCGTTTTATCCCTTTGTTCAGCTTGGTGTAGGGTATGCCTTTTAAACTGATTTAAGCACTTTTCCAACCAGTGGCAAACACAGAATAGCAGGGATTAATACACCTGTGTGTTGACGACAGGGTATTTTGTACTTGTCATGTACCTCACATTCATCACCTGTTTTGCGTCTGATTTCATAATTACGAATTTGCCTCTTTTTCTTGCTTGATCCTTTCCCAATTGAGTGTAGTACTTGCCCAGCCAGGTCACCAGGTAGTTTGCAGCTCATAACTTCTCCCCAGGAATCATTCAGTATTCCTTTTCGAATCGTTCTCAGCAGTAAATCAGTCACTTTGCAGCAAAGTAGAGTCCGGGAAAGTGGTGTATGAAGAACCACCAGTGTTCTCTGCAAGATCGTATTCACCGTATACATTCGTTGATGTGGTATCGTAGTTCAGATATCGAATTTCTTCATCGGGGCATGGTGCAGAGATTGCGTTGAATGAAATTTGAAAAAACCCCACTGGAGTGGATAGCTCGCATAACATCTCACATCCCAAAGAAGGGAGCGAAGCAGGTTATCTATTTAGTGTATACAGAGTACTAACTTGCAGTTAATCTTTAAGTCTATTATTGTCAATATTGCTCTGTTTTATAGTAATGTGAATTATTCTAAGAAAATGAAGGGAGTTTTGATGTTTAAGAGTATTATTATTCTTTTTGTTTTCTCTGCTGTTTGTCTGGCTGATACTGTATGGAATTTTCCTTTTGCAGAGCTTGGAGCAGAATGGGAAACGGGAAACTCATGGGAGATGGATGCTACAGGTGGACACTACGGATCGATAAAAGCTGATGGAAAAGGTTTTTCCTACAGTTTATTTTCTGGTAGTGGAATGATATTTCCTGTTGGTATTGATTCTATAACAGTTGAGTTTATGAGCGGGTATGAATACGCTGGTGGTGTTATGGATGGATGGTCCTATATTTCAATTCTTGCAAATGCTGATACCGGGGCCTCTCCCTATATTTTTCTTTCAGTAGAAGATGGAATCAGCTCTATGGGATCCGGTTCCTATGAAGGATCTGATACTACATTAATATCAGAAACATTTCCAATCCTGGAAGGAGAGGTTCTAAATCTTACTTTTACTTCTGGAGTTGACTCAGGTGGAGATATTTACTGGCTTGATCTTTACTGGGTTCTCTGGGATATGGTAATAACAGGACATGGTGATACCTCTCTCTCACGCACAACCTGGGCAAGCATTAAAAATTCATTTAACCGATAAATTATCTTCATGCTATGTGAATAACACGAATCATAATTGGTACATTACCTGGCCAGAGGCTGGGCTGTCGGGCACTTCACCTTTCACCTTGGAAAGGGGTTTGGATGGTAACAGCAATCCTTTACAGGCTGTTATAGGGTGTCCTCTGACAAAGGCTCGTCAGATCAACGGGAATCTCAGAGTAAATACTCTGGTGTGTTAATTTCAAAATTAAAGTAAAATGATATTACGGAAATTCTCGGAATTGTAGTGATAAATGTGAGGTGTACAGAGTTTCATGAATAAGTAAAATGTAACCGGTAGAGGAGGTGCAGCCGGACAGGGTTGCTTTTTTTATGAAGGCGGCATGCAATTCTTCCAGTTGTTCCAGTTGTTCCAGCTGGGTTCAGGGTACGCTTTTTAATACACTCAGTACCTTTCCGTTTCAGCCGGTAAACAGAGAAGAGCATGGATTAATGCAATGCACAGTTGACGGAAGGCTATTTTGTACTTATCATGTAAAGAGTTTCACGAAAAGAAAACAGTAGCCGGTAAAGGGGGTACAGGTGAAGTTGCTTTTAGTTGTTTTTGCAGGGGTTGTCGGCCTGGCCGTGGCGGATGCGCCTGAATACCAGTCTTTTCTGTACATGGAGTGTGCGGGAAATCAGATCGATGTGGGGTACTACGGGGCTCCCTGTATCGCGGACTGGAACGGTGACGGGGTCAAAGACATGGTTCTTGGCCAGTTCACCGGTGGAAATATTCGTTTCTATGCGAACGAAAACACAAACGATTCTCCCGTATTCAACAGCTACTCCATGCTCAAGGCAGACGGATCTACTATTACTCTTCCATCAGGATGATGCACCGGTGCTACAAATCCACAGGTTGTGGATTGGAACGGTGACGGGCTTGATGATATCATTGTAGGAGACAGAAACGGTTTTGTAACCTGGTTCAGAAGAACAGGTTCAGGCGTTGATGACCTTACTTCAGAGGGTCACATGACTGCCAGTGGTTCCGTTATTGATGTTGGCTCGAATTCGGCTCCTGTTGTTGTTGACTGGAACAATGACGGTCTTCTCGACCTTCTGATAGGGAACGAGGCAAGCTCGCAGGGTATCAGGCTTTATCTTAATTCAGGAACTGCGGCTAACCCGGTAATTACAACGTGGTCGTACATACAGAGCAACGGAACAGACATCAACAGATACCGCTGCTGCCCCCAGGTGTACGACATGAACGGTGACGGAAAGAAAGACCTGATCATGGGAGAGAACAATGCTCAGATCTTCTACTACGAAAACACAGGCACCGATGCCGATCCTGTTTTCAGTGGATACCAGGCTATTCAGAGCAACGGAGCCCCTCTTGACCTGTACTCCGGAACCAGGCTCTGGGTAAACGACTGGGATGAAAACGGTATCCCGGACCTTATAGTCAGCGATTTCAACGGATATGTGCATGTTTTCATGGCCGAACCTGCGGGAACCGCGGAGGAAACGGCGGCACAGGTTCAGGGCGGTTTTGCCGTTACACCGGCAGTAAACCCGGCTCAGGGAACATTCAACATCAACATCCAGACTGAGTCTGCAGACAATATCGAGTTGCGTATCTACGACTCTGCCGGTCGTCTGGCCGCTTCAGTAGATTCACAGGGATCCTGCTTTGTTGTCGTGGATGCCGGTACAATGGCAACTGGTATCTATACGGTTGTGGCCGGGTCAGGCAC
>QNDR01000026.1 GCA_003646025.1 Candidatus Fermentibacterota bacterium | reverse complement strand
TCGGTAAAGTCGTAACGAAGCCATACATTGCTGTTTCCCGAATACGCCGACAGGTCGTAGGTGTTCATCACCCGGCACTGGTTCGCGCCGCCGTTCCGCCGGGAATCCATGTTCAGATAGTTACCATCTGTGGGGTAATCATCTGTTACAACAATCCTTCCGTAGTCGTTGGTCCAGTAAGTCCAGCCTCTGTTGTTTCCGTTGCCGAAACCGGAGAAGTTCTCCAGATCAATTACTGTGGTGTCACCTGCGGTAAATACAGGAAGAAATACTCCATCTTCGTAGTCAAGTTCATCTGTAGCCTCTCTCCAGTGGAATCTCAGCCGGAGGTTTGTGCCGGTGTAACTGCTCAGATCCACCGTCCAGATACCCATGTTCGTGCTGACTCCTGTCCCCCAGCAGTCCAGCAGAAGACAGTTGCTGGCTTCCCAGGAAACAGATGCATCGTTCAGTCTCTGCACCCTTCCAAAACCTGGATCACTTGTCCAGGTCTCCCAGTTGCTGGCCCAGCTTGCCGCAGTCTCAAAGTCTTCCTCAAGGATAGGCTGCCAGATGTAGGCACCCTCCATGTCGTCTTCAAAGACATACCCCGGAAAATTCTCAAAATCTTCTTCAAACTTGTAGTTCGTCCACCGTTCCATGTGGCCGTCTGACTCTGCGTAGATGTCCCTGTACTCCTCTGGAGAAAGCCCTGCGAGCTCGAGGTTGTAGGGAGTGGAATACCCGCTGCACTCAGCACCGGAAGCCATTGTGATTGTGAAATTAACCGTTCTGACAAAAGATGGATCAACAGTCGCATTTCCCATTCCATCTGTGTAGGAAAATGCTATTTCCGCCTCAGAAACAGGAAGCATCAGATCCTCACCATTACCGTCAACCACAGTGATCGTTCCGTTTGAGGAAGCTACGGTAATAACATCCTCAGGTCCGGTTTCACCGGGATTTCTTGTGTTTGAAACAAATGTAAACCTGTGAGAAGATGCCTCAAGAACAGGCTCATCAATTTTGAACAGATCACCTGGATAAGCGGCATTGTCGATAAACGACTCTATCCCGGAAACTGCCAGCTGCGCTGTGCTTCCTTCCTCCGCCCGGGCAGACGCCACATCCGCCGAGTGTAAACCTCCCCTTAGAAATACGAAAGCGGCTGCAAAGATAACTCCGATCAAAACAACAGCCATCACAATTTCAACCAGGGTAAAACCCTTGGAAGTTTTCATGGATGTCTCCTCTCTCTTACAACTTCAGTTACTGTTATCATATTCTATCATCTTCTATCTGTTAACCCTCCTGCCGGGGAGGATCTATTATCCAGCTGTAAACATTCCACCGCCCCAGCATGGGAAAGTAGGGAGGGTGAATTGCACCGAGGCCCTGTTCCCAGGTATTGCCTACATAATATCCGCTGCCAGCTGATGAAAACCGCCCCATGGTTCTTTCCACAAGGCTTCCGCTAACTGTTATTCTTGCCTGTTCATCGGGAAGATAGGGCACCTCAGCCATGAAACTGCCGGCAGGTGCAGCCAGACAGGCTCTTACAAGAAATCCCCTGTCAGTTTCGATTGCCCACTGCCCCGGCCAGTCACTGCCGCCGGTTTCGTCGGGGTCGGCGGGAACAATTATGTTCCCCAGGGCCACAAGCCCCAGCGGCCCTCCAGAGCCTGCTGCCCCTCCGTCAATTTCACCGCCTATTTCCATGTCACCGGTTGTGATAATGGTAAGCGGGTGGTCCGGTCTTCGTATTGTTTTGATTACCACAGCGGAGAAACCGTTTCTGACAATAACCAGATCAACATCGGTGAGATCGATTACTCTGTCTTCAGATTCCTGGTTTTCTCTGAACATCAGGTTCTGACCGTTAATAATAATTCTCTCTGCTTCCACTCTTACGCCGTTGCTCTGGACAGAACCGAAAACAATACCGCTGAAGTGGTTGTACATTCTTGAGAAATCAATCTCTGGTGCAGTAGCGTTCCAGTAGGGTTTGCCCTGGCGATGGTTAAAGTAAGGCCTCACCCACACATTGCTGCCCTCCGGATGGGGCAGCATCGAAACACCGGCTCCGGAAAAGCTGAACCCCCCGGATCTTGTAGTAGAAATCATCTGCACATAGGGATCATCTGTTGAGTCAGGCGAATAACTGCTGAAGTTGACAATACCATTGGAATGAACAGGACCGTTAACATTTCTCCCATCGACGAAAAACCCATCCGGAATTCCATTGTCAGTGAGAAGGGCAAAACTGGACGGATATGCCGGTGCGGCTCTGAGCTCAATATCTCTTACAACATCCCCGGACAGACCCTGGGAACGAACTTCAACCGCCCCGTTGCTGCACAGCCCTCCAAGGCCGTTCAGCGGGTCAATAACAACCTTAAAACTGCCGCAGTCAGGAAGGGTGATCCATCCGGCACTGTCAGTTTCCAGAGGCAGCACAACAGGTGCTCCGCCTGGTGGAATTGACTCCAGTGATGCCAGGTAGTGAAGGGCAAGAGCAGTGCCGGCTTCCGCAGCCATAGCCGCCCTGACCCTGTTCATTTTGTACAGATGAGTACGGGCGTTCATCTGAAAATAGGTGTAAACCACACCTGTAAGAACAAACAGCACGGAAGCTGCACCTACAACAAGAGCAAGTGCGCTTCCTCTCTGCTGTTTCATAAAACCCTCTTCCTGTTAAGCTCAGTACTCTGGATGGGTACCGTTAGCTACGTCGTTTACTGTCATATCCGGTTTGTCAGCCCACATGGTTGTGTTCCAGTTTGCAGTGGTGGGAAAGAACGGGGGGTGCATGTAAAGAAGCCTTGGATCAAAGTAAACACCGATGTCAAATCCGCTGCCTCCGCCAAAAGAGCTACTTGTGTAACCCTCTTCCTGTATCATGTAACCGCCGTTCAGCCTGAACTCCTGGGGCCCGGGAGGATAATGGTAGTTAGATGCATACAGATCACCTTCAAGGGCAACGATCACCGCGTAGTAATTGAAACCGTCTTTTGTATCCACCCAGAAAGACTGAGAACCCCATTCAAACTGATCTCCTGGATCGTCGGCAATTACCAGGTCTCCGTTTACAGTCATAACCCCAAGAATCTGTTCGTTGTCCGGATCCTGCAGATCGGTGTTTTCGTATGACAGTTCTCCGGACATATACACATCCCCCCTGCACCCTATTGTGAGCGGGATGTTTAACCCCTGCAGCTGGCTGCTGCGGAGAAAAAAGCATTCGTCTGTTCCATTTTCTATCCACACCACAGGATTTTCAAGATCTCCCAGGTAGTACTCCTGAACAACTGCGCCAGGAGCTGCTTTGATCAACAGAGTGTCCCCCTTCAACGCAAGCCTGGTGCTGTCGGTAATGCTTCCTGCAGGGAAGTAAAGACCATTGGTCTGAGCCGCCGAGCGAACTCCCTCCCAGTCCAGTTCGTCCTCACCGAACGGAATTGGATCCACATTCAAATCGAAGAACGGTGGTCCCATGAGCAGTCTGTTGTACGGCTGCATCTCGAGGTTGCCGGTGGAAGGAGTTGTAATGGGCGTATTGCCCTGCGACACGTAGTATCCAGAAGTCAGCCTGAAAGAATAGAAGAACGGATCGTTTTCGCTGGAAGGTGATGTGCTGATCACCCTCACCGGACCGTTTGCGTAGAACGGGCCGTCGAACCTGTACCCGTCTCCGTAGTAACCGTCGGTGCTGGGGTTGTTCATAAACACTGAGAATCGTGCAAGGTTCTCAGGCATTACGATGGACTGCATTCCGTAGGTATCCATGGTCAGTCCTGGAACACTGGCAATACACCTGATCAGGTAGGCATTGGCGGATGTAACCTTGTTGTTGCTGTTGGATGGATCCACCGACGCATACACGCTGCCTATATCGCCGGGAAGGTCGAAGAAAGAAATCTCAGTTCCAAGAATGTCTTCGGGAAGAGAATCCGCAGGAAGAGATGCTCCTGCCATCAGCATATGTGTGGCCAGGTTGATACCGGCTTCGGCTGAAAGTTTGGCCTGTATTCTGTCTCTGGCCCATATCTGGGTGTTTGAATTCATCTTGAAGTACTGGTACGCTCCAGCGGTAAGGATGATGAGGAATACGGAGGCAATCAGAACAAGAACCAGAGCTGAACCTCTTGTGTTATTCGTGTACATTACTGCCCCCTTATTCGGCGAAACGGCCGTAGAAGCCAACATTATCGATGTTCCAGCCACCGAGTTCCACGAAGGGACCGGAGTCCAGTACAAATCGAATAAAGTAGTGCGTTTTTCCGCTGATTCTGGCCTCCTCGAAGTAGTAGGTAAGCGGGATAACTTCGACCTCCCACTGATCATCGTTGTAGTGGCACTCTTTTACAGTCACCCATTCGCTTTCCTGTGTTGGCGGCTCTTCACTTGTGGTAAATGCCATCTGAACAAATGCGTAGTCGTTGGAGGCCAGCCTGAGACATCTGTCGAAGGAAACACTTACTGAGTCGTAGAAAGAGGCATCAGACATTTCATAGGCACCTGAACGCATCCACCCCCATTCATTTGGCATATATAAGCCATCATCAGTAAGATCTGTTCCGGCAATTCTGTTCTCGTTGGCGGGAGTGAGAGCGGGATCAATGTCAGGTACATACAGAGGTGCTCCTACCTCCCAGTCGTTAGCGGTTCCTCCAGTAATCCAGGTTGTTTCCCCACCGAATCCGAGTTCGGAAAGGGTATAGATACCTTCAAAATCGCTGTACATGTTTCCGTACGACAGAGGCATGAGATCCACCAGGGCTGTGGAATCATCATCAACATAGCGGGGACCATGGCTGAGAGTGTTTATCATGAAAGCAGGTCGCATGGAAACAAGTGTAAGATAAGATGGATCTCCGCTGTCGGACACTGCCCTTCTTGCAGCATCGGGATGGTATCCGGCAAACCAGCTGTAGCCGGAGAACGGACTTGTCTGCATCATTTCAAGCTTCACGACAAGGTTACCGGAGGCAGGCAGAACAAAATCGTCATTGAGATCAATTGTTACCCATTCACTGGCGGTAGGTGCTACTTCGTATGTACCGAAGTAGGTAAGCGTACTCTTGTCCCACTCACCGTCATCTGAGAAAGTATCTTCCGTTGTGCTGCCAAGGTAAACATCAACCTCATTGAAATACCAGCTTCCGCCTGATACACTCGGTTTGAAACCGATGGACTGAACAACAACACCGGAAACGGTACCTGTGGCCTCGAAGTTATCAAGGGTCCATCCCGACTGGACAACGCTTCCATCTGAATGGAAAACAAATCTGAACCTGACATTTGTACCCACAAACAGATCCAGAGGGATGTTAACTGTTGATGTACCGATTGTTCCGGTAAATGCGGAATGCCCTGAATAAGTGCCATTGTATGCGGCGCAGTCAAGAACATTCCAGCTGATTCCGCCGTCTATGGATGCCTCTATCCACCCAAAATCATATCCGCTTTCAAGACTCACTGAGTGGGTGAAGGAAAACACGGCATCCTGCGTACCAGAAGGAACGATTATCTGGGGAGTTTCCAGCCAGCAGTCTGTCGAATTGCTGTAATGTGAGGGATCGTTTGCATGAAGTGTCCACTTGTGGTTTCCTGCAAAGCTTTCCAGGAACCAGTCGTCGGTTTCCCCGGTTGTTACAGCCTCATGGTGCCATCCTGGAAGAGTGTACCTCTGTTCGATAACGCCTAGTTCAAATCTGCGCCAGAGCATTCCATAGCTGGGCCATGGACCCATTCCGTACTGGCTGAGAGCTATTCCAAAATCTGCCGAGAACGGCACAGAATTAGTTATAGCAGCACCATCGAGATCTACTGCTATCCTCTGCCAGTTCGCCGATCCGGAAGGCACCCCGATTCTGCTCAGGTCAAGCGTGGTGTTGTCTGCGAGTACCACTATATCATCAAAACTAATACCGTCGGTACCGGTGGCTGATGTGGCAGTGTAGTTGTCGTGCTGACTGAAGATGATGTACAGTTTCGAGGGCATGGATCCTGAAGGAACGAACGTATAGCTGTATGTGTTCCACTGACCATTGGTTAAATCACCAGGATCCAGATTCTGGTAATCTTCAACAGCGTCTGTTATTCCATTGCCAAGGCTCCAGCCGATGTAGTCTCCGCTGTTGTCTGAAGAGCTGAAACTGTGGCTCTCGTCTCCGTGGTCAGTCATACGGTAGATAACGGTGATCGGAGAACCGTCTGTCAGGGTGGAAGTATCCACCTCTATCAGCATACGGGATCTGCTGAGATGCCCGTTCACCCTGCTGTCAAGGGTGGCAAAAGTGGTTGAGTTGTTCCACGCTGGCTGAGGGGAATGAATCCTGTGGCGGCCGTAGAGGTCTCCCCAGAACTCAACATCTCCGTTGCCCATCGCGAGGGTTTCAAAGTCTTCGGACAGAAGAGTGTCTATTGAACCGCTCTGCGAGATCAGGAAAACACCGTCTTCAGGATTTATGATTTCTGAAGAACCTTTCCAGCTGTTCACAGTGATGTAGAGGTCATCTGAAAATGCATTGTACGCAGCAAGATCCACAGATGTGGCGGCAATGTTACGGGCAAAGCCTCCTGTAATGGTGTTATGCATTCTAAGAGAAAGGTCGGCAAGCCTGGTTATCTCTCCTGAGCCTGTAGACTGGAATGTCCACAGCATATCTTTTGATCCCAGACCGAAATCGTTGTAAAGCGGTATGGAATCCGGGATCAGAACTCCGTCTTCAAGATCGTCTTCCCACAGAACAACGGGAACATCTCCAGGAGAATCTCCCTCGAAATCTTCCACATTGATCTCTTCACCAAGGGGAGGATGAACCTCTTCCGGAAGAGCCCACAGTATTACATTGTAGAGAAATTTCTCTCCGTCAGCGCTGTAGTTGACAAAGTTGGGAGCGCAGTAATGAATACGCCTCAGGGGAACACTGTCCTCAAAAATCACCGATACTCCAGAAACAGAATCTCCGTTGAAGCCGGTGATAAGCTGTGTGTCCAGTGTGAAGTTTGTAAGGGTAGTTATCTGTGTTCCAAGGGAAACCTTGTAGATCTCGAAGGGCTCAGGCAGACCATCGTGT
The DNA here is from genome assembly GCA_003646025.1 of Candidatus Fermentibacterota bacterium. Lineage (GTDB taxonomy): Bacteria > Fermentibacterota > Fermentibacteria > Fermentibacterales > JCC-6 > Sabulitectum. Next base: position 20,934 of record QNDR01000026.1, on the reverse strand, counting down.
ATGGGATGATCCGTCACAACCTTGTTCATGGTACAGATACCGCCGGCAACCTCTCCGGTGACATCTCCCATGGCGAACACATTGTTGGCATCGTCGGGATCAAGGGCGATAATCGGGACCTGTATGGAGATCAGTGCCGGTGTGATGGCGGAGTGGTCCTGCCCGCCTGGCATCTCCCGAAGTATTACCAGGTCAACACCTGAACTGTCATAGTTGTAGAATTCCAGTTCGTCATCGGTGAGGTCAACAAGGGTGAAGCCCCAGTCATCCAGCAAATTTAGAAGCCGATCCTGATCGGCAGTTGGCGCATGAAGAGTGGAATCTCCATCAACATTTACCACTATCTTGGCGTCTGGAGGAGGTGGCATATAGAACAGCGGATCAAAGTTGTGGTACACACCCAGATTTCTCGGGGTGATTATTGTCTGCATCACAGTCTGGTACACATCACCCATGTACGTATCTTCCAGTGTAATCTTTACAACTACATGCCTTACAGCTTTTCTATCCACCTCATCAAGCGGTTTCGCAAGAAAGTTGCCTTCTTCGTCCAGGTAGTTGAACTGAAGATCAACTATCTGTGTACCTGCAGTACGGTCCATTCCTGTGCTGTCTGTTATATGAACAACATCGTATGCATCCCTGAAAATCTGCTTGTAATCATTTCCGTCAAGAGATTCATCTCCCTCAAAGTCGGCATAGAAATGGAAAGAACCTGTGGTTGCAAGCTCCACAGGCTTCCATTCCTCTTCCGTCCAGCCTCCGTTGGGCATGTAGCCTGCCCACAGAATTACATCGGATATGGATTCAAGTGCAAGTTTGCCTGAAGTTGCAAGCTGGTTCTGTCTGCGTGAGAAATGAAACTGTTCTGTTCCTTTCACAAAAAACATGTAAACGGCGGCGAAAAGAACTCCCATTATTCCCATGACAACCATCAGCTCGATAAGGGTCATTCCTGATCTCGTCCGCGGCTTCATCAGGTGCTTAAACATTCCATTCACCTCCTATAGAATTGTGCTGAGACTAAGGGTGTCTGCACCCTCAATTCCAGACCATGTTACCTGACATTTAACAAATTTTGCTTCCGGATACGTCGAATACGGGGTATCAATATAGATCGATCTGGTGAACCCCTGTACAACAGACGGCGGACTCTGCCACCCGTCATCCATGGAAACGACATCCTGGGTCCGCAACAGTTCAATACCCTCACGACAGATTTCAAGAGCTTTGGTCTGGTCATCCATCTGATCGGACATCTTTATGATGTGCATAAAGAAGAACGCGATTCCGGTCACAACAATCGCGAGAATTATTGAAGCAATCACAACTTCAATCAGGGTGAATCCTGTTGTACCCCTTCTCTTTAATCTTCGTTTTCTCATAACAGCTCCTGTCTGTTCGTGTTATTTTCCGTATAAAATCGCCTTGTTAATTCTATCGATACCGAGTCTCCTGAAGTTACAGCCACAGATACATCCACGGCACTGTCTTCATAAAGACCAACTGTTGTTTCCACTGTGTACTGATTACCCCAGAGAGTATCGGAATGCACAGATGTACCAGGGGCAGGAACCTCTTCCCGCCTCTCTATTTCAACAATTTCAACCCGTGCCAGGGTAAGTGCACCATCCTGGAGTTCCAGGGTTTTTCCACCACGGACAAATGAGACCAGTGCAACAAAGAGAGCAGAAAGCACAACCAGAATTACCACAGAGGCAACTACAAGCTCAACGAGGGTAAAGCCTTTTTTCATCTGCCCAGCCCCTCAAGAGTGTGGTAAACACTCAGTCTGCCCTCTGACTCGTATATTGAGTAAATGTAGGTTTCACCTGGGGTTGTTTTTCCCCGATAGCTGTTCTGTGTTGAGAAAGTCATCTGTATTCCATCACCGTTCACAGGGTTAAAACATGCTTCAACACCGTTGTCAGCAATCCTGAAGAAATCGATCTCTCCGCCGTCTGCATTACCTGTAAAAACATCACCGGTTAACAGCTCAAGAATGTATCCGGTAGATGAAGCAATAACAGCACTGCCGTCTATGACGCCTGTAAGTGTGTTCCCTCTCCCTGTGAATCTGCCCTGCCAGCCGAGTTCGTAAACCATGTCCGGATTGAAATCGGTAAAACCGTCGTATGCCAGCCGGAGCCATCTGATATCTCCCGAGGGCATCTTCCACATACCGCACAGGCCTGTTCTGCCCTCAACACTTCCCCATGAAACCAGAGAACCTCCAGGACCTGCCTTGATAATCTCGTGTGTGGCACCTGAATACACGGAAAGAGAGAAACGGGTGGCAAATGCCATGTCGGCTATTCCGTCGTTGTTGAAGTCACCGCCAAACACATCCTCAATGTGAGCCCCGCCAAAAGACGGGAAAGACTGCTGAACAGAACCAAACATGGTTCCGTCTGAAAGAAACACAGGACAGGTTCCACCAGGTGAACCCACATGACTGAACTCCCCGGTTTCACAGTTGAAAACAGCCCCCAGGTTTGAACCTCCAGTAACAATGAGCAGAGGTGATCCGTCGGGAGCTTCTCCTGCGGAAATCATAGAACCGGATCTGTAAATGTCTGAATCAACCACAGTACCTGCCTGAATACCGTCTGAGGTAAAACAAGCGAGATAAGTTATTCCCGCCCCTTCGAAAACCGCAATAACAGCCTCTTCTCCGTGAAAAACAAACGGAGTTCCGGCAACCGGACGCATATCGGTTTCAATGGTAAACTGAGTTGTTGGATTAAAAGTATCACCGCTGAAAAATGTTACCTGAACACTGGAATCTCCGGTTCCCTGAAGTGTCACCAGATGACTGCCTGCAGGAACTACAACTGCGCTGAATACATTGTCCAGCGGGAAAAAACCATTCCTTACGCCTGCCGTACCGGTTTCAACAAGGCTAAACTCCGTGGAAACCCCTGCCAGATCGAAATGCAGATCTCCATTTGCCGCACCGGGACCTCTCTGTGAAAGCAGCAGTGAAAGCCCATCAGCGGCGCTGGACTCCGACAGAGATATCTGAGCGTTGTTAAGCCTGTCCAGATGAGAATCTACCATTCTTCTGGTAAGACTGATAAGAAGTGTAGCCGCCATCATAACAACCACCGCAGCCAGCAGTGCAATCATAAGAGCCGCGCCTGTACTTTTCCTTCTGACGTTTGTTGCTTTTTTCATACACACCATACATGCAAACACAGTGCCACAATCGACTACCATTTTATTGTACATCGCTGGTTATTGTTTGTGCCTGAAGATGAAGCAAAGGTTACACCGGTATGAAACACGCTTCACACAAGGGTGTAAAGACCTCCTGGGATTCTTATGACAAGACCCTGCAGCTCCAGTTCAAGAAGCCTGGAGTTTACCGTTGAGGTATCCTGCCTCAGATCCAGAGAAAGCTGCTGAGCTGTAATATGTTTCCCGGCGAGAGCGGCAAGAACAGGATCTGAAGCTGGTCTGGCGGATACGACAGGTGAATTGAATCCAAGCTCTTCTGCAAGTTCTTCAGGGGAAAGAACTATGCCGGCTCCATCGCGGAGAAGCCTGTTGGTGCCCCTTGTGCTGGATCTGGTTATATCGCCCGGAACGGCAAACACATCACGGCCCTGATCAAGTGCCGTTGCGACAGTGATCATTGTGCCGCTTCTCTCGCCGGCCTCAACAACAACCACCGCCTTTGATAAGCCGCTGATAATCCTGTTTCGCTCGGGAAAAGTGTATCTGGCTGGTTTAATACCTGGAGGATACTCGGAGATCAGACAGCCCTGTCGGGCAATTCTTTCTGCAAGAGAGCCGTGTTCCGGGGGATAGATCACATCCAGACCTCCGCCCATTACAGCAGCTGTTGGCGAGCCACCGTCAAGGGCACCGCGATGTGCTTCTCCGTCTATTCCCCGCGCCAGACCGCTTACAACACATACACCGGAACGACTCAGCTCCATGGAAATCTTTCTGGCTGTTTTCCTGCCGTACAGAGAACACCTTCTGGAACCGATTACCGCTATTGCAGGAGACAGCTCGGAGGGTGAATACCTGCCTCTGTAAAAAAGAACAGCAGGAGGATCAGGGACGTCCAGCAGTTGATCCGGATAGCCTTTTCCAGAGTAGAAAACCGCTGTTATTCCCAGTTGTGACGAAACGGAAAAGGCTCTTTCAACATCTGTATCCGGAAGCATTGAAGCTATTTCTTCCGGCGGTTTGCTTCGCAGAAGCCTGATCAGTTCAGCTCTTGAGAAACTGCAAGCCGAAAGTTTCAGGAGGGCCCGGAGCCTTTGCGCCTCTCCTGAAGGATCAGTTTTCCAAGCCTTCTCAGAAATTCCTGAACCCCCTTCCCGGTTGCAGAGCTGAGCGGCATTGTACCTTTGGGCAGCGTGGCCAGAAGCCTGGCTTCTTCCTCTGCAGTAACGGTATCGCACTTTGAAAGAACTGCCATGGCACTGATACTTCTGAGATCGGTGCCGTACTCAAGCAGCTCATTTCGCAAAGTAGCCAGTTGCTCTTCTGGAGTAACCTCCATATCCGGCGAAACAACAAACACAAGTATTCTGTTTCTTTCTGCATGGCGGAGGAACCGAAGCCCCAGACCCACTCCCCGACTGGCTCCCTCAACAAGCCCGGGCAGATCTGCCACCACGTAACTGAAACCGTCTGTGAATTTCACCACACCCAGAGAAGGGCTCAGTGTGGTAAACGGGTAACCGGCAACCTTTGGTCTGGCAGCACTGATTCTGGAAACAAGTGTAGATTTGCCGGCGTTGGGAAACCCCACAAGCCCCGCGTCTGCCATGAGTTTAAGCTCAAATCTAAGTTTCAGTTCCTCGCCGGGTCTGCCTCTTGTCCGAATACGCGGGGTTCTTCTTTCCGGTGTGGCAAAATTCGCATTTCCAAGACCGTTCTCACCACCTCTGGCAATAAGAATCCGCTGACCGGGTTCTGTCATGTCTGCAAGCAGCTCACCTGTATCGTGATTGTAGATCTCTGTACCTGGCGGTATGTAGAGAACAAGGTCCTTGCCTCTGGCTCCGGTCATATCGTTTTTTCCACCGGGAATACCATTTTCCGCTCTGAATATTGATCCATTGGTAAAATCCACAAGAGTAGTCAGTTTCCTGTTGACTTCCAGCCAGATATGGCCTCCCCGGCCACCATCCCCACCGCTGGGTCCGCCTTTGGGAACGTAAGCCTCACGCCTGAAGGCGATGATACCATCACCCCCTTTACCGGCTCTCACGGTAATTACCACCCTGTCCAGAAATCTGCCTTCCACCGAACTGCCTTTCCATGCATTGAAGGGACGCCTCTAAAGCGCCCCTTCTTTATCTGCGTTACAGTACTCTGATCACTGTGAGTATCTGTTAACTCTGTCTATTTTCTCTTCACACAAACTGATGGCATTCTGTGCGGCTGCCACCATGTTCTGTGCCTGGGAAGCTCTGTATCCGGTAACCTGGTTGAGGAATGTAATTGCGGTACTCAGCTCGCTTATTGCCCCCTCCCAGGTTGACACATTAGCCGGGATGAGCTCGCTTACTCTTGCAGCAGAACTTCCACTCTGATAGTAGAAAGCACCAACCATGTAGTTGGCAACAGGATCTCCGGGGTAAGCGTTGTGCAGTCTGTTGAACACATTCTGCATAGAACCGCGCTGCCCGCTGTCTCTGTATACCGTAGCAAGCATCAGATAAGCCTGTCTGCTTCCGGAAGATGCAATGATATCATTCAATCTGTTCACAGCATCTGTGGTTCTTCCTGCTCTGGCCTCATACTGGGCCACGTAAAGAGCAAGATCAGTATCGTCAGGAGTGGCTTCCAGCACAAGCTCCGCATTGTCCGCAGCTGAACTGTAGTCTCCGATCTCCGAGTATGCTGCCGCAAGTTTAAGGCGCAGGTTGGTGTAATCAGGCCGGACATCGAGAATCGCCTCAATGTGGGGAATTGCCTCTGTGTAATTGCCCATCTCAACATACAAAAGGCCAAGAGCGTACCTGGCCTGGAGGTTGCCGGGATTGGAAGCCAGCGCGGATTCAAAGCTTTCAATGGCCTGATCAGTCATTCCCATTGCAGTGTAAGCACTGGCAAGACCTGAATAAGCAGATGTGTTATCCGGATCTGCTTCAATAGCCTGATCGAAATAATTCTTTGCCGCTTCGTAGTTTTCATTCTCCAGGGCCACAAGACCAAGACCGCCCATGGCCTGGGAATTCTGAGGATCAATGGCAAGAACCCGATTGTAGATCTCCTCTGCCCGGGCAACTGAATCCACATCACTCTTCAGGTAAACTCCGGCAAGCTCGTTCATTGCTTCAACATGTTCAGGATCGACCTCCAGGACCTGGAGATAAGAGGCAATAGCACTGTCCCAGCTGCCGTTGGCACTGTGGTATCTGGCCATGTTTAAAGACTCATCAGCTCTTGCTCCAACATGGTTGTTTATCTCGGAAACCATGTTTTCCGCAAGTTCTTTCACCGGATCCGTGTTCTTGACAACCATGGACGGAGCCGGAGAAATGGTATTGGCACTGGCAACAACAACAAGGTTCCACATAACCTGGTACTGGTCTCCACCGGCTGGGACAACAAATCCGAAAAGAACCAGATCGGCACCCATTGCCGTACCAGCCTCGGTAATCATCTCCGGAGGAACACCGTATCTGAACTGATCCGGATCGAATCCAATATCTTCAAAGGCGTGATTGAGGTCATTTTCGCCTATTAGACTGAAATCCTCACTGGCATCAAGGTTATCTCTAAGAAAGTCACTGAGTTTCCCGCTTATCCAGCGGGAGTTGTCATCACTGTATCCGAATGGGATGATGCCGACAGCAGTCGCATCACCGGAACTCCCGGCGAGGGCAGTTGAGCAGGCAAGGGCCGCCATGGCTGCCAGCAACACAGTTACTCTTTTCAATTGTTTCTCCTCTCAGTGTATCCGTTATTCTCAACATTTAGCTGCTGAATATGTTCACCGCGTTCGATTTCTGCAAGCCAGAGGATATTCCTTCCAGTTGTTCCATTACTTCTATAGCTGTAAAGATTTGCGGACTCCAGAGTGCATTCACCTGAAGTAACAACCTTAAACTGCTCTCCACACAGCTTTCTGGCCCTCCGAATTGCGCTTCCCCTCAGGTCAACTCTGCCTGGCGGATGGTCTCTTCCTGCCGACGGATCATTTCTGATAACCGCATCACGCACATCTTCCCCGACAGTGTAACAATCCCCGCATATGCATGGTCCGGTTATAAACCATCTCAAAGGCTGATCCACAGCCTGCAGCAGGTTTTCCACAATGCCTCCGGAAAGACCCCGCCAGCCGGCGTGCACTGCCCCGATGAAATCATCCCACAGGGCAAAAACAGGTAGACAGTCCGCCACCTTCAGAGCAGGGACACAGGAGTGCCTGTCGACAATCATTCCATCCGCACTCTCACCTCCGACCGGATTAACAACTATCCGGCTGCTGTGCACCTGGTTAAGAAAAACAGCAGATTCCGGGATACAATCCGACGGATCACCTGCTCCTGAAAGCCCCATACAGCAACCCGAACCTGGAATTATCAGCATTACATCATCCTTTTCAAGTGATACTTCACAGGTCGGTGGCTTGTTCCCTCAAAAAGTTCAGAGCGGCCCTGACACTACCGACTCTGAACGGAGGCATGGAAGCCAGAAGCAGCCTGGCGTATCTGGCAGTTTTCAGCCTTCTGTCCAGAATGAACACCGCGCCTGTATCGGTTTCCGACCGGATAAGCCGTCCTGTGCCCTGTTTCAACCTTATTGCCGCCTCTGGAAGCATGAGATGTGTAAAACTGTTTTTCCCCTGATCTTCAAGAGCTTTCATTCTCGCCTGAGTAAGCGGATGTCCCGGACTGGGAAAAGGTATTCTGTCAATAACAAGCGAACGCAGAAGCTCTCCTGGAAGGTCCACGCCTTCCCAGAAACTGGCAGTGCCCAGAATAATCGCTCTGGGGTCTTTCCTGAACTTATCCAGAATAAGTGAGCGGTTCATCTTTCCCTGCACCAGAAGAGGAATTCCATCCAGCGGGTTTTCCTCAGCCGCCCTGCAGCAGAGTTCCATGTTTCTGTAGCTGGTAAACAGGACCATTGTACGTCCGCCGAGAAGTGCTGCAGTTCTGCGGGCAATCTCCCAGGCGTAGTTCGCTATGAGCTGGTGGTCATTCTGCATGGGAAGATCATCCGGAAGAACGAGTACGGACTGTTCCGCATAGTCGAACGGGCTGTGAAAGACCTGTCTGTCTGCCTGTTCAGGTACACCCAGCCTGGAGTCGGAATACAGGAAGGAATCGCCTGCGGCAAGGGTGGCGCTGGTAAGAAGAACCGATGGAAAACTGCTGTAGAGAGTTTCCTGGAGCAGAGAACCTGGATGAACGGGAACACAACGCAACAACGGCCGTTTTCTGTTCTTCTCCACATAGCAGCACCAGTTCGATGGGGTGACCTGCGTAAGTGAAAGAACAGACCGCTTCAGATTATGCAGGGTCTGGGATGCGCCTGACAGATCTTCTTCATTTCTTATCTCTTCCCGGAAGGATGAGGCATTGTCAGCTATATCCTGTAAATCAGGAAGGATATCCGAAAGCTCAATTTCTCCATTTTCACCGGCATGGGAACACAGCTGCGAAATCTGTCCAGCCAGAATACGGGCCTTGTTCAAAAGAGCTGTTTTCCTTTCCGGGGTACGGTCGCTGAGAACAACAGAATCAAACACGCTGTTCAAAAGAGACTCGGAGAGGGTGTATCCCAGACTGGACGAAGCAGCTTTGTCGAGAGCATGAGCCTCATCAACAACCAGAAACCACGCATCAGGTATCAGGTCTGCCGAAATCAGACCGGTGAGAAGAAGATTGTGGTTAACCACCAGAATTCGAGCCTTCCTCGCCCTGTTACGCGCTGCGTAGTAATGACACCGGTGTACCTCCGGACACTTGCTTCCAAGACAGTCAAGGCTGTCACCGGAGATCTTCCTCAGACTGTCAGATCCAGGATCAATACTGGACAGCGAGAGATCTCCATTTCCCGCTTCCACCCAGTCTTTCAGTTCGGGAGCAACAGCGCTTCCCCACTGATACCACTTTCTAAGACACAGGTAATTCCGCCTGCCCTTAAGTACCTCAGCTTCAATTGTCTCTCCCAGAATCCTGCCGACTACCGGGATATCCCGGGTGATCAGTTGATCCTGGAGAGTAAGGGTTGCGGTTGAAACAACACAAACCTGCTCAGAAAGCACAGCTGGGATAAGGTAGGCGAGGCTTTTGCCTACGCCGGTACCGGCTTCCAGAACAGAGATGCCACCGAGTTCAACAAGATCTGACACAGCGGATGCCATGTCTACCTGTTCATGACGAACAGTGTATCCCGGAAGGCCTGCGGCAGCCCTGCCATCGGTGAAAACCTCTTTAACTCTGCGGGAAAGACTCATTTCCTTCTTCCTGCAGCCGGTTTGATGTCAAGAACAACAAGCTGCACAGCATCGCCGCCACGCCATGAGTCAGCAGACAGCGTAAAAGCCACATCGAGGATTCGGTCAAGTTCAGATGTTCTGTGTCCCATACCGAATCCGATTCCCCGCAGGGTAGTGTTCCCAGACTGAAAGGATATCTGCAGGTGTTTACCATTCTGCCCAACCGATCTGAAAGACACCGGGTAAACTCCACGGATTATCCACACTGGTTCAGGATTGCCTTCACCAAATGGCTCAAAATCTCTGAGGGCATCAAGAACACTGGTGTTGCACTGTTCCGCGCTGAGACCACCGTCTATGTACAGTACAGGACCGGAATCTTCCGCGTAAAGAGTATCAGCAGTACGCTCCACGAAAGACTTGAATTCGGCATATCTGTCTGTTTTCAATGAAATCCCCGCGGCCTGGTCGTGTCCGCCGAAACTAAGCAGCAATCCATTTTCCATGGCCTTTTCAAGAATTGGATACACAGGTTTTCCCGGAACACCCCTTGCACTTCCACGACCGGTATCTCCATCCCATGCAACAAGAACAACAGGTCTGTTCATCTGTCTGGCAAGCTTCGATGCGGAGATACCAATTACCCCGGCATGCCAGTGTTCAGATGCGGCCACAGCTATTCCAGTTCTCGTGTTCGCAAGCAGGCTGTCCGCTTCTGCAAACACGGCGGAATCAAGGCTCTTTCTCTTTGCATTTGTCTTTTCAAGCCCGGAAGCCATTCCGACAGCAAGCCCCGGTTCGGTTTCCAGAAGCAGTTTTACAGCCTGATCCGCATGTGCGATTCTTCCGGAGGAATTGATAACGGGGCCCAGGCCGAAACTGATGTCCCTGGTTGTAACGCCGGTATAATCAATTCCCACTGCTCTCATAAGGGCCAGAACACCCGGGGAAGGTTTTGTTCTGAGAATATCGAGACCGCGCCTGACAAGAACCCGGTTGTCTCCAGTGAGCTTTACCACATCACAGACTGTTCCGATTGAAACGAGATCAGGTTCAAGTTCAGGAATTGCTGCTGAATCCATTCTTTCTGCAAGCCCCCGTAGAACTGTGTGAACAACCCCTGCACCGGAAAGGTATCTCCACCTGACACTGCTGTCTCTGGAAAGCTCGGGATCAACTACAACATCCGCTTCCGGAAGTGTATTCAGAGGTTTATGATGATCAGTTATTATTACTTTCACACCGTTTTCTTTAAGTCTGGCAACTTCGTCAATCGATGTTATCCCGCAGTCTACGGTGATCAGCACCTTCACACCCTGCTGGATACACAAGTCGATTGCCGCCTTGCCCAGACCGTATCCATCCTGAAAACGACTGGGTATATAGTACTGAGCCTGCCCTCCCAGAGCCCTGATAACACGGACGGCAGTGGCGGTGGCGGTTATACCGTCTGCGTCAAAATCTCCATGAACCAGAATCAAATTACCACTTCTCACCGCGTCTTCGAGAATCAGGGATGCGGAATCTGCTCCTGGAAGGTTACGCCATGGAGACAAAGTGCTGTATTCGGAAAGAAAAAAGGCAGCATCAAGACCCCTTCTGCGCGCCAGAGAACCTACAGGTCCAGAAATTCCAGCGATATCAGGTAAATCTTCGTCTTTGCTGTGTGTTTCAGGTCTGGGTAACCACTTGTATTTCAAAACTCTCCCTGGTGCTGAGGTATCCGGTCGGGCTGTAAGCCGGGTCCTGTACTGTATTAAACAGTGACGGCCATCCATCTTGGGTGCCCGTTACCGAACACCTCCAGCGGCCAACCCGAGAAGCAGAGGGAACGGGCCGCTCCCTGCCCCCTGCGGGGCACTCCTCCTATTTGGCCTTGCACCGGACGGGGTTTGCCTGCATTTCACCCTTGAAACCGGAAAACCGGATCAGGTATCGTTTCTGTGGCACTTTCCCTGCATTGCTGCACCAGGGATTTCCCCTGCGTCCTGCCCTGTGGAGCCCGGACTTTCCTCGAAACCCCCGGGGTTCCGCGACCGCCCACCCGGCCGGATACCAACTGATTAAAAAGAACTGTCAGACGTCCAGACAACATAACTGCCGCAGAGCGGGCAGGTATAGGTTTTCCCGCCTTTTATCTCTCCGACTTTCTGGGGGGGTATCTTGGTGAGACAACCTCCGCACGAACCACGCTTAACACCGGTTACAATTTCTCTTCGACCGGCACTCCTGGCTTTCTCGTATCTCTTTAAATGCTTGGGATCAATAGTCAAAGCGATGTTTTCTCTGCGCTTCTGAAGAACAGCAAGCTTTTCTTCCAGCTCATGCAGTTTCGTCTTAAGACTCTCTTCCCTGAGTGCTGACCTCTTCACCGTCCGGTCCCGTTCCTTTGTGGCCCGCTCAAGTATCTGTACTGCCTCATCTTCTTCGTACATTGCTTCGATAATAAGGTTGTCTATCTGATCGCTCTTTTTTTCGGCGTTAGCAATCTGCTGAAGCATTGCCGTGTATTCAGTGTTGGACTTCAACGAAACAAGCCTGCTTTTGTAATCGGCAACCCTGGCAATGTTATCTGCCCTGTCTCCTGCCAGCTTTTTCTGTTTTTCCCTGATCCCGTCCAGAGTATCTCTGAACTGGTTAAACCTGGCTTCGTGTCCCCGGGTATCATCCCTGTGAATTTTCATCTCCCTGGGAATCGACTCCAGGTCGGCTTTCAATCTGTCAATATCACGATCACAATCCTGTAGATCAAGAAGCCGAGCAATGAACTCTTCCATGATATACCTGTCCGATCTCTGTATAGATACAGAAAAACGGACACCATCGGGTGTCCGCTGTTCTGGTGGGCGGGACAGGGATCGAACCTGCGACCCCAAACGTGTGAAGCTTGTGCTCTACCAACTGAGCTACCCGCCCTTCAATTAAAGCTAAATGGTGGGCCCACCTGGACTCGAACCAGGGACCGACCGGTTATGAGCCGGTGGCTCTAGCCAACTGAGCTATGGGCCCTTTGAACGCGGAATTTACCCTGTTTTCAACATTTTGTCAAGGTTGCCCGGAGGTTGATTATCCGTTACATTCCACCTTCATCACAAGTGCCGGAGTGGCGGAATGGCAGACGCGACGGACTCAAAATCCGTTGCCCTTCGGGGTGTGAGGGTTCAAGTCCCTCCTCCGGTACCACACAGATGCGACACCGATATCAGCTGCTTACCTGTGAAACAGCAGAGGCAAGCAGGTTAATGCTGAGAGGAGGCGAAATCTTAACGACTTTCAGGTCGTCTCCGTGGTCGAACTCCTCGTCTGTGACCAGAACGATTCCAACCCCTGCATGTTCAAGTTCCGCTGCAAGGGCGGCAAGATCCGGATCTTCAGTAAACTCTTCACACACTATAAAGTGAAATCTCCCGGGGTTCTCGTCAAATACTATCTGTGCGCTGGAAGGCGAATCCATTTCCGTTACGTGAAAGCCCAGCATGGCAAGCATCTCTTTTCCAGCATTTCTGGCAGAAGCGCTTGAGGCTATGTAAAGTACTGTTCTTGTTGTACCGACACTCAACTGGCTTGATATTGTTCTTATGGCCCTTCTCTCTTCGTTTTCCGGAGGGAAGACCATGAGAACCTGGCCGCTTGGGTCTGCATACATTTTAAGCGGACTGCACTTGGTCAGTTCAAGCATCTTCTCCCCTCCGTTGCGAGAGAGGATGATGGCATTTTCTACAACCTTTGCAGCATTTACAGGTGTAAACATGTCAGAAATAGAAGAACCTGAAGAACTTTTACCTGCAAGCTCAGATGGGAGTTCGCCTCCAGATTCAACCACAAGAAGGTCTCTTTCAAGAGCGCTGCCAGAGACCCTGGCAAAGATGTATGCGATTCTTGTTTCCGCCAGGGCTCTTCTGAACAGGTCAAAACTGGCCTCAGCTGTTCTGCTGCCGCCGATAAGAGTGGAGTCTATAGAAAGAATGATATCGGCCTTTCTGCCGCTTAGACGCACCCTGCGCTGAAGTATAAGAACAGGAATTGATATTCCGCTGGAGTCTTTGATAAAGCCCTGAGCTGGTTTCCCGGGAGCAGCGGCAACAGATTCAACATTCATTTCAATGGCGAGACCCACAGAATTCAAAGTTTTCCCAATAAGCGTAAACCTTTGAACTCCTAGTATATCCAGAGCATGATCATTCAGCTCAAGAACGATGCCTTCATCTGAATCCAGTACAATCAGAGCACAGGGAAGGTTGCGCAGTATAACATTCTGTCCTTCTGCGTCCGGTAAAAATGCTGAGAGCTGAGGCTCATCAGAAATCCGCAACTGTGCCAGCAACTCCCGTACTGTTTCGCTCATCAGTTACCCTTCTATTAAATAAAACCGACTAGCTAATTGTTTCTCCATTTTCCATCTGCGTCAAGTCCCTCGAAGCAAGAGAACGAACTGCTATAGCGGCCGAAGCAGCTACTGGACGGCTGTCCCTCCGGAGAAACGACATAAGCAGGCTTCCAGGAGAAACACCTCCTCTGTGCGCAACCCATCCCAGGAAAGCACTCAGGGCAGAGGAACCTATCTGCTCTCCGGAATCAATCCTACTTGCCACACGGGCAATGCATGACGAGTCTGCAGCAAGGTTCCGACTGTCCATCAAAACAACAAGCCTTCTGAACAGGTCTCCAGACAAATTTCCAAGGTTCTTCCTCATCTCGGCATCTGTTGATTTACTGAATTCAGGTGAAAAACCCTCAAAGAATCTCAGGGCATCTGTTACCACCGGATCTGCGGCAGCCAGTGACCTTGCTGCAATCACCTCCAGTTTCCTTAGATTAGAACTGCTTATTCCTGCAAGGTTAAGAACATCCGGTATCACAGTGCTGCGTTCAATTACGAAATCCGCAGCGAGATCAGTTCCCACCGCACACAACGCACGACAGGCAGCATCCCGGGGAAAGTAATCTTTCGATCCGCACAATTCAGCGAGAAATTCCGCATCCTCAGACTTTCCAAGCATGGCGATTCCCTCAAGAGCTGCTCTTCTCTCCTGCGAAGTATTGATTCCCGCTCCAGGAGCAATACCTGTGGCAGCATCCTTCAGATAATGCAAACCCTGGTACCAGCCGGCATGCCCTGTCCCCCTGAGAACTGCCCTTCTTACCCAGGTGGACCTGTCTTTAAGCAGGGGAGCAATCAACGGGCCTGCTTCCCGCCCCATGGAAACCACCAGCCCCTCCACAGACCTGGTACGCACATGCGGATTGCTGTCTTTCAGCGCACTCTGCAAAAGCTGTGTGCATCTGGAATTACCTATGTAGCCCAGTGCGAGGGCGGCACTCTTTCTGAGATTCCAGCTGTAATGACCGTGCAGTACTCCCTCTAGAATATCTACGGCTCCCTCTTCCCGGAGAACGCCACAGGCCTCAATAAGTGCTTTTGTGTTCTGTACGCTGTATTCCAGTTCAAGTGCTTTCCTCAGCACGGGAAACACCGGTGAGGCAACCTGCTGCCCCTTAAGAAGCTTTTTGGTGCGTCCGGCTTTCCCGGCAAGTGATTCAACTGTAACGGTGCTTTTTTCAGCATCGGCGTAAACAACAGCTATATCCAGCAGAGGAAGAAATCTGTAGCTTCCCTCTCTGTCAAAGGTTTCTATACCGCCAAGTTCACGGTCGCGGTGTGTATAGAATCCCGGCACAATACTGCGAAACCGCTGCCGGGCAATTTCTATTCCCTTTGAAAAGCTGCTGCCCTTTCCCACACAGATGAAGTCATCTCCACCGATGTGCCCCACAAAGCAGCCGGGAACAGATTCTTCAAGAATTTGACCAAGACGCCTTATTACAGAATCACCGAGAGCAAAACCGTAGTAATCGTTAAATGGCTTGAAATCCACGATATCAATGTACGCCGCAGTACTGTCTCCATGAACAACCAGCTGTTCCAGTTTACTCTGTATCTCAATGTTGCCTGGAAGACCGGTAAGAGGATTTCTGTCATGCATCATCCTGCTCCGGAATAAGGTGGGTAAGAATCATCTCTGCAGTGATAACGCTCTCCGGCTGTTTGTTGTCATCCAGAAGGATAGCCGCACCGGCTTCAGATTTCCATATCGCAGAGAGAACCTTCAGCGGCTTTGAATTCCCGTCGAAATAGGGAAGACCTGTGGATATTCTAGTTATGGAACCTTCACCGTCCCATCTGGCCAGAACGGAGCTTTTTACTGAACCCGACAGAGTTACCCCTACCTTCTCCCACACAAGCAGAAGATTCTCTCCTGAAGCCAGAAGAAGTTCAACAGCCTGCCTCTTTCCAACACCGGAATCAACACCGGGAAACTCATCAAGTCGTTTCGAGTATACGCGAACCCGGGTATCAGCCACGCTGAGAACAGATGACGCAAGCCTGCCCTTCCTTCCACCTGCGGAACACAGAAGACCACGCACTTCCTCCCTGCTTTCAAAGAACCTTCCACCAGTGTCGTTCCCTGCTATAAGACGGGATATCCCTGAAGCGGCAGCAATCAACGGGTACATAATAACACGGAAAACGAACAGAACCGGGGCTGAGGCAACAGACACCCTGCTGCTTCTGAAAAGGGCCAGATGCTTTGGTGTTATTTCCGAAAACAAAAGAAGGAAAACAGCAGTTGCAAACGCAAATACCACCTGCCAGACATCACCCAGCTGAACACCCCAGCCGTGGGTAATGCTTGAAGTAAGAACAACTCCCACGTTTGTACCGACCAGGGTAGTCGCAAGGTATCTGGATGGTCTTTCCAAAAACCACAGAGCCCGGGCACCTTTTCTCCCCCTGGCCGCGACCTGAATTCTGCCTGCGGCAGAGAAGGCGGTTTCTGACCCGCTGCAGAACGCGGCGAGGATACAGGCACCTGCAAAAACCACCAGACTGATCATGATTCGTCTGCCCTGCTTACATAAATTCTGTCAATCGCGTTGGTGCGGACACCGATTATTCTGAATGCAAACCCGGAATACTGTATTACCTCACCTTCCACTGGAAGTCTTCCTGTTATCTCCTGAAGAAGTCCTCCACACGACTCGGCATATTTCGCGGAAAGGGTTTCAGAATTCAGCAGTGAAGCCAGAGAATCAACAGAAAGACTGGCAGGGATAACCAGACCCGATCCGCTCCTCTGCACACCTTCAGGCAGAGGCATTCCCGCACTGCCTGCAAAAACGGCCCTTTCCAGTATATCTGAAACAGAAATGATTCCCGTCCAGTCACCGTATTCATCCACAACAGCACCCATTCTGTTGTCCGACGCGCGAAGTCCCGAGAGCACCGTACTCAGCCGTGCAGACTCCGGGAAGAAGGGAACCTCACGAATTTTGAATGTGTTCATGCCCAGCAGGTCTTTAACATCTACGACACCGATCATTAGACCTGTTGAGGAATCGATTAGAGGGTAGGCAGTCTGCGAACTATTTTCAGCTTCTGTTCTCATTTTTTCTTCATTCCAGTCTGACATGAAGAAAAGAACTCTTTCCCTTGGAACCATGGCAGACACACAGCGTCTTTCGTCCAGTTCAAGGATGGCAACGGCTGTTGCCGCCTCTCCGCCGAGAATACCTTCATTCCTGGCCATTTCCATAAGGATGTACAGCTCGGAAGCCATGTAACCCTCGGTTCCTTCTTTCCATGGAATGAACCTGTCTGCTATCTCCGCCGGATACGAAAGCAGTTTTGCAAGCGGGGAAAAAACCTTTACCAGCACAGCCATAACAGAATACGACGCCTCTATCCATTCCCTGTTTCTTTTTCTGGCAAGAGTTTTAGGGCTTATCTCACCCAGGACAAGAAGCAGGAATGTCATAACAACAACACCTGCGCCCATGCCCAGAGTTCCGGGGATCAATTCAGCGGTAATACCTGCAGCCAGGGAGGACGCGGCAACATTCACAAATGTGTTGCCCAGAAGAATTGAGGTAAGCAGTCTGCCTGGATCAGAGAGAAGTTTCAGTGCCCTGCGGCCCCTTGCCGTTGCGGACATCCTCTCTTTCTGAGGGTGACTCAGGCTGAAACACGCGGTTTCAGTTCCGCTGAAAAAAGCGGAGACCAGAAACAGAACTGCCAGAGCTGCGTATTTCAGCGGGACCTCTCTCCCTGTGGGGCCTCCACCTCTTCCTGACCATCCATATGAAACTCCTGAGTCCAGGTTTTATCGAAGTATGTTCTGCTTGAATAAACAGGTTCAATGTTTATGGAAATCGTGTACTCACCTCTGTAAACCCTGCGTCCCTGCAGCGTTGTGCCATCCCACTCCAGACTGAAGTTTCCAGGTGCCCTGCGACCGGAATAAAGGCTTCTCGCAAGAGAACCGTCTGACCGGTAGATGTTTACTACCATGGCTGCTTTTTCCGTAAGTCTTCCGGAAACCGAGCATCCGTTACCGTCACTTGAAAAACTCAGATTTTTAATATCGGTCCCTACCCAGAAGTATCTGGCCCCTGAACTTTCAGCAACAAAGATCTGTCCGAACCTGTCCCATATTGCAAGACCTGTGGGATGCAGAAAACTGCCGTCTGCTTCACCGTAGCCGTCTCCCCAGCTGTCGAGATAGTTCAGCTGCGGATCGAACTTGTGAATTCTGCACGCAATGGAATCTGTAACCCACACATTTCCATGGTAGTCCAGCTCGACATAGTTAAAGAAACTGCCGCCGCAGCTGGACAGATCTGCGGTTTCCACAACAGAACCGTCAACCAGTTTTGTGAGGACTGTACCGTTGCCGGTAATGACAACCTGACATGCAGGGTGCCCGTCGGTGTATTCACCATAGCCGGTTGCGGCAACACCTCTGGGAGAATCAACCTGAAACACTACAGGGTTCATGTCAGAAGCGGATGTGTATCTGGACAGAGTACCAGCTGCCCTGTCGGTAACCCAGATATTCCGTCCGTCCAGAGCCACATCCCATGGTTCTGAAAAACCTTCTATAAAAGATTCAGGACTCAATCTCTGGCCTGATCTGTGCAGAACAGCCACCCGGTGATTGCCGGTATCAGCCACGTAAACTGTGCCGGATGTTGTGGCTGCTATTCCATGGGGAGAAAGAAGCTGGTCATCTCCGCTTCCATTGCCTCCATAGTACCCCAGAGTATACATGGAAGCATTGTAGATAATATGCCCGGACCCGCTGTTTACTCCGTAAACCGCCAGCTCGTCATCATCACTGGGGTCCGATGTGTCCCACGCGTCCGGCAGCACCGCTGCAAGGCCCTGGGGATCATCGAACTGCAGCATTCCTCCAAGAAGAAGACTGAGCTGATCCTGCCCTGCCCTGTATATACCCATACAGTGTCCGTAGGGCGGGAATACGATTGTGGTGTTCTCATCGTGATCGGTTGTAAAACCACCAGCGGCAATAAGTGCAAAAATAATAAAATACATTATCTGATCCTTCCGTATATCCAGGCGGAACGCTGCACTTTCTTTGCATACATTCTTGTTTCTCTGTAAGTGATCTGCTCAATATAAAGTTCCTGGTCACTGCTATCAAAACCGTGCATGTCTATCCATCTTGACGCATTTCCGGGCCCTGCGTTGTACGCGGCGAGAAACACCGCAGGATGGCTGTACCGTCTGGCCTGGGAATTGATGTAAAGGCTGCCGTAGAGAACTGAATGCTCCGGGTTAAAAAACTCTTCAGAAGTCAATCTGGGAAGACCATTCCACCTGGCAACATCCCCTGCTGTACCTGGCATAAGCTGTATAAGCCCGGTGGCCCCTGCGCTGGAAACCACAAACCTGTTGAAATAGCTTTCTTCTCTCATTATACCTTCCACGTAAGAGGCTTCCAGTGTCATTGTATCCGTAACCGCGTTGACCAGTTCCATATAGGGGGATGGGAAGTACCATCCCAGAAGACTGTCTGGAAGAATACCAGCGCCAGCGTCTCTGTATTCCGTATCCATCGCTCTCATAGCTGCAATTGACCTGCCGTGTTCACCCAGTATTCCAAGGGCCACGGCTCTGGTAGCTCTGTCGCCTTCCCTTCCTGCGTACAGCATCTCCACAGCTGCTGTTCCGTAACCTGAGCCGAACAGATCCGCCGCCATGGACAGCACTGCGTCATCTCTGATTACAGGGCTTACAACTGTAAAGCTCAACTCGTCCGGTATTCCCAGTCTCTCTGCAGCCAGCATTCCGTAGAACTCCCAGGGGAATTCCTCTGCAACACGCTGCAGCAATCGTATCCTGCGACTTTCGTTACCCTGTCTTTCCGCGTACCGTGCCCTCCAGAAAAGCATTTCATCAACCCAGTGGCTGAAGGGAAATCTCTCACAGCCTGCCTGCCACAGAGAATCCCCGACACCGCCACGACCGTTCATGTAGAGACAGAACCCGCCGCGCCAGTGAGCTCTGGCATCACCATCCCAGCTTCCTGAAGCTCTCAGACTTGCAAGGTATGCATCAGCTGCCTCAGCCCAGTTCTGCTCGCTGTCAAAGTATTTTCCAGCCAGATAGGATGCCTCGCGGGCAGTTGGATGAAAAGGAAATTCCTGAGCAAACCTGTAGTACGCCCTGTAAGCCGCCGTGTTCTGCCGTCTTGCCCTTAGAGACCTGGCCCTGAACAGTGCCGCCCTCGCCTGAAGTTCAATGGAAGCATCTAACGGAATTGAATCACACAGAGCTTCCAGAACAGAATAGCTTCCAGCATTCCTTAACCGGGCCATCCGGACACCTGCTGTAAAAGAAGGATCACCCCGGGAAACTGCGATTGCCGAGACGGTTTGACTGTACCCGCAGTCAACAAGAACATCGGCAACTTCCCAGCTCACCCTGTCAGGCCACCTGGACGCTATTACATAGGCAGCTGTAACCTCGGCGGATGTACCGATAAGCTGCTGCCAGTACGAATAGTCACCTGTACCAAGAAATTTCATTCTCAGAGCCTGCAGGCGCAATCCGGGGTCACTGGTACCCTGGGGGTCAAACGCTTTAAGAGCATCACTCCACCAGCTTCCTGAAGAGGTTACAGCCAGCTCCAGCTCACGTTCAACCCTTGTTCCCACTGTTACAGGCAGGTACTTTACATCGGAAGCGGCAAGTTCCAGCTGCCCAGGTGTAATTCCCTCCGGCGCAAGCAGAAGCCTCGCAGCCCGTTCCCCGAGGTTCGACGGAACAGGAATAGACAGCACTGAAGGCATGTTCTCAATACTGTCCCTGTACAACCAGCCAAGCAGAAGAACATCCTGAGAGCCAACAAGTTCAACTGCACGCTCCGGTTCACGGTTCAGATCAAGAACGGAGATTTTCCAGCCGGTAAGGTCTCCCCAGCCTGCCCTCTCCAGGCTGTCCAGAGCAGAAACACACCTGTCGGTCATGCCGCGGCCGTTGTATGCTCCCACAAACCTCCACAGCATATCGGGCTTCCCGACTTCCACCGGGTCCATCTGTCTCAAAGCTCTTACGGCCCTGTCCTGCAGACCGTTCTGCAGAAGAGAATCAACCTCATGGAACACAGACGGTTCCAGGGGGGATTGAATGAGTTCAACAGGCACATCAT
>QNDR01000025.1 GCA_003646025.1 Candidatus Fermentibacterota bacterium | reverse complement strand
TATTCCATCGACCGTGGCTCTGTTACGCTTCACAGGTTGGTAGAGGGATCATCCACCAGGTGCCCCGGCATGAAACTGACTTTGAAAGATGTGCTCTATCTATTTGACAACAAATAGGTTACTGATAGACTTGCCAGATGAGTCTCCTTGTTGTATATATCGTCTTCGAAATTAAGGAGAGGCCTAAATGATTACGGTTCTTACATTTTTGCATTCGGTTGTTTGTGTACTTCTTGTCGCAGTAGTTCTGCTTCAGAAGTCTAAGGGAGATGGGCTTTCCGGGGCTTTTGGAGGTGGTGGAGCACTTACCGCATCTTTTGGTAACAGAGGTGCCGCCAGTCTTCTCAGCAAGGCTACAACGGTTCTTGCTGTGCTTTTTATGCTGGTCTCGTTTTTACTTGCAGTCTTTTAGAGATGAATAGTGCCGGGGTGGTGGAATTGGCAGACACGCTAGGTTAAGGACCTAGTGGGCAATAGCCTGTGCGGGTTCAAGTCCCGCCTCCGGTACCATTTAGATACAGAAGGGAGCTTTACGGCTCCCTTTTCTGTATTGATTCCTCTACCAGTATCCTGATTGTTTCCAGTGTATCCTGTGTTATCTGTGATGACGAGTAGAGAATTTCTCCCTTGCTGGAAACAAGGAATAAAGCTGGTACGGTGTGTACATTGTAGTCTGCTGCAGCGTCTTCACCAAAAATCAGAATTGGAAATTCCAGGTGAAGAGAGTTCAGCCTGAACAGGGGGTCTGATGTTTCGAGAATAGAGATTCCGACAACCTGTACATCATCGGGATATTCGGTAGAAACAGTTTTCAGAAGACCCAGAGCGGAGAGGGAGTTGTGATCCCGTGATGAGAAAAAACACACAAGCATATCAGATCCCTGGAACTGTGTTGACCTTACTGTGAAGCCGCGGGTATCTGCCAGGAAAAATGCGGGTGCCGGAGTGTGCGGCTCAAGAAGAGAATTCCACTCCTGAACCCGGAAGCCATCTGGAATGTCCGGCGGGTCAGGCGGTGGACAGCCTGTATTGATACCGGACAGTTCAAGAAATTCGCCACCTGGCAGGGAGTCCGGTCCGTAGAAGCCTATTCTCTCAACTGCCCTTGGAAGCAGGTCTTCCATACCGAGGAACCATACAGCTTCATTTCCTGAGTTTCCGCTGTAAAAAACATGGAAGACATGACACCATACACTGTCAATCTCAACAGGATAAAGAACTGCAATTGAATCTGCAAGTATTTCGTCTCTGAATGGACCGGGAACAACGAACTCAATCATCACAGACGCCGGAGGAAAACTGAAAAATTCTGTTTCACCGGCGGTGTACTGTGCCCTGTAAACAACTGAATCACTGCTGTTGACAAAGTAGACGCTGTCTGCTGATGCTGCTGATATTGAAGGAATTGTGACACTGCTGACTGCCCTGGTAGCAGTTTCAAGTCTGTGGATCATAAGCGGGTGCTGAATACCTGGTACAGAACCAAGGTGTGTTGTTCCTTCAATCACAGGTATTATGTTTGAGAAGGTTTGTGTACCACTGAAACTGTAACTGTACTCAACTGTGCTGATTGCCGACAGAGTGGAATCCGCCTGCTTGAAAATTTCATACGGATCGGCACTGTAGGCTTCCAGTGGATTGGATAGAATGAGAAGAATGATAAACGGCAGGAATATCCTCCTTAAAGTACATGGTTCCGCTGTCAATATACTTCTGACTGCTGTGGTGTGCACAGTTTTTGCCTCATGTGGAGGGAGGGCTGACAACTGCGAAGATCCGTCAGTAATTTTTGCTGAAGCCGGTGAAGCCTACGGGAGAGGTGACCTTACTACCTGCCGTGAACTGTTGTTAAGGGTTACGGTTCTGGATCCGGAAAACCCCAATGTGTGGAGAAATCTTGGAACAGTCAATCTGGATCTCGGCCTGTACGACGATGCCATATCCGCATACTGGATGGTTATAGAAATTGATTCTACCAGAGTTGATGTGCTTACCGATGTTACAGGGGCTCTTGTAGGCGCCGGCAGAATTGAGGAGGCTCTGCATACCGGAGAAATGTCCGTTCAGTTCAGTCCTGAAGACGGTCTGGCTTTTAACAACTATGGAATGGCTTTGATGGAGAGCGGAAACTATGAGGAAGCTGCTGTGTGTTTCAGCACCGCTCTGCACAGAGAGCCGGAGAACTCATTCGTGCTTTATAACTGTGGCAGAATAACCCTGCTGAGCGGTGACATGGAAGGTGCTCTCTCCCTGTTTCAAATGGCAGTAGAAGCAGATCCGGGTTTTCTTCAGCCCAGGATTGAGGCAGCAAGAACGCTGGGGATGCTTGGAAGACATGAAGATGCAGAGGAGCAGATTCTCTCAGTCCTTGCAGTTTATCCTTCAGACCCGGAAGCGTTGAACATCCTTGCCCTCTCTTACTCATCCCAGGGCAGACTGGAGGAGGCGGTGTCCGTTCTGGAATCTATTCTGGAAAACAACCCCGATGATCCAGTGTCCAGACTGGGTCTGGCACAGTGTTTTTATCAGCAGGGCGATATGCAGAATGCCCTTCAGAACTACCGTGTGTTTATGGCTTCTCTTGAGGACACAGCTGGAACTTCTGAAATCTCTGCAAGGATTCTTGAACTGGAGGAAATCTGTGATTAAGCCTGTTGTAAAAAAAACAGTTGTTGGTCCGATACAGACCAACTGTTACACAGTCAGATGTCCGGAAACTGGAAAGGTTCTGGTGATTGATCCCGGTGCAGACTCCAGAATTCTGGATCAGGAGCTCGAACAGGTAGACTGCATAATTTACACCCACGGTCATTTCGATCATGTCGGGGGAGCTGTCAGCCTGATCCGGCGTTTTTCTCCTGAGACCATGATACACCGGGAAGATGCTGAGATGCTTTCCGGAGCTGCTGTTCATGCGGCAGAGTGGGGGTTCATGATACAGCAGCCTCCATCACCGCACAGGCTGCTTCATAATGGAGATACCGTGAATGTCGGAGCTTTGAGCTTCCGTATATTACACACTCCCGGTCATTCAGGCGGTTCCATATGTATATCTGGTCACGGACTGGTTTTTTCCGGGGATACATTGTTTGCCGGTTCGGTGGGCAGAACTGATCTGCCTGGTAGCTCTCCCGCAAAAATGAGAGAATCACTTGAAAACATGGTTGTACTCTTTGATGACGATATGGTTGTTCATCCAGGCCACGGGTCTTCTTCTACAATAGGAAATGAGAAGAGACACAATCCCTTCTTACAGTTTTCCTGACCACCCTTGCGATACCGGTCACAGGCGGTAATAGTTAGCTTCAGTTGTTGCTGCCGGGAGGTACTGAATTGCTTACCGAAGTTTTAATCAGAAAGCTTAAAGGTGCAGAGAGAAGAGTGGCATTTGCTGCCAGTCAGTCTTCAGGTGTAATTGCATCAGAGCTTACAGAGGCACTCAGGGAGATAAAAGCAGTTATAGATACCGTTCAGCCCGAAGATTCTTCTACAGACAAGACTGATGCCGTGCTGTTTGTTGACGATGAAGAAATCATACGTAAAATTGGCACACTGATACTGGAAAAGCAGGGCTACAGTGTTCTCACTGCCTGTGATGGTATTGAGGCTATTGAGGTTTACCAGCAGAGCAGCTACAGTATCAGGTGTGTGGTTCTTGATCTTGTAATGCCGCGGATGGATGGGATGCAGACATTAAGGCACTTCAGGAGGAGTTCCCCGGAACTTGGCATCATCCTTACAACTGGATACGGTGAGGAAGAGATCCGAAAACGGTTCGGGGGTCTTAAATTACAGGGACTTCTCAGAAAGCCTTTCAGTGCCGGTTCTTTGTTAAAAATGGTTAGTGAAACTATTGAAAACAGTCGCGGAGAGGGGTAGATAATGAAGAAATCGGATACCCCGTCGGGTACATTCTCAGAGAGTATCGTTGAAAGCATTCCCTGTGCAGTTGTTGTAACGGACACCAAAGGCATTGTTACCGTATGGAACGCTGCTGCTGTCGAGTTGTTCGGGTGGACACAACAGGATGCTGCAGGCAGACATATTGATGAACTTGTAATCTTAAGTGATGAAAACCGCAGGATTTCATACCAGGATGCAGTTGGCGGGAAGGTTATCAGAGGGTTTGAGTGTTCTGGATGCGGCAGGGATAAGGGGGACTCGAGAAGGGTATCAATTTCGTATGCCCCGCTGGATGAGAATGGTACAACAACCGGCTCAGTAATAGTTTACACAAGTCTTTCCGAGAGAGATTCCATTCCGGATTCAATTAGAGAGAATGATATAAGGTTCAGAGCAATGACAGAATCAGCCCAGGATGCAGTGATTATAATCGATTCAGACGGCAGAATTTCATTCTTTAATTCATCGGCTGAGTTGATGTTTGGTTACAGCAGAGAGGAGGCGCTGGGAAGCAGGCTTCACAAGCTGATTGCTCCCGAGCCTTACTGGGAAATGATTGAAATGGGTTTCAGAGAGTTCAAAAAAAATGGCACAGGTATGATGCTGGGGCGCGTTGTCGAGATTGAGGGAAGACGCAAGAACGAAAATATATTTCCGGTAGAACTTTCTGTTTCCTCATTCTTCCTGAATGGAGGCTGGCAGGCAACGGGAATACTCAGAGACATCTCTGAAAGAAAGGAAATTGAGCTGGAACTTATCAAGGCCAGGGAGGAGGCTTTGCGCGCTGCCAGAATAAAGTCCGAGTTCCTTACAAACATGAGTCACGAAATACGAACTCCCCTGAATGCAATTATAGGTACTTCCGATCTGTTGAAGCAGACTGAACTGTCTCCCGCACAGCAGAACTACCTCAGGGTGAACACTGATGCAGGGGAGCACCTTCTCCACATCATCAACGATATTCTTGATATCTCAAAAGCGGAGGCTGGAAGAATTGAGCTGGAGAAAATTGTTTTTGATATCTTTGAGGAAATGGAAACAGCCTGCAGAACCATGTCATTCAAGGCCCACAGGAAAAAACTTGAAATCAACTGCAGAATAAGACCAGACACTCCCAGATGGGTGGTTGGAGATCCATCCAGACTGAAGCAGATAGTATTTAATCTCGTCGGAAATGCAATAAAATTTACCGCTGAAGGGGAGATCAACATTGCGGTGAAACCGGACGGTCCCGGGAAAATAGCCTTTTCCGTTACCGATACGGGAATTGGGATCCCGGAAGACAAGGTTGAAGCGATATTCCAGAGTTTTACACAGGGCGATTCTTCACACACCAGAAGATACGGTGGAACAGGACTAGGTCTTGCGATATGCAGCAGGCTTGCAAAGCTCATGGGTGGCGAAATCTTCGTTGAGAGTACAGAAGGTTCCGGCAGTACTTTCTCTTTCTCCTGCGAACTGCCTGAGGTTGATCCGGATCTTGTTCCTGAAGAAAATCATGGCTGGCCCCTTAACCTGTCCGGAAAGCGTATTCTTGTCGCGGATGATAATCAGAACAACAGTGTTGCCGTAGAGGAACTTCTTCAAAGCTGGGGGGCTTCAGTTGATCTTGCGTCTGAGGGAAGCTCCGCAGTAGAGATGGTTGCTGCTGTCTCTTACGATGCAATTCTTCTGAACAGCACTGTGAACGATCTGGATGGGTGTGAAATTGTTGATTTGCTGAAGAGAGAGTCAGTTGACATCAGCAGAATTGTAATGATGCTGCCTGCTGATAACTCCAGTGTTGAAAGATGCAGTTCCAGCGGAGTTGACCGTTTTGTGTTCAAGCCTCCGGCAAGAACTGATCTGGCTGTTCAAATATCGGAAATTTTCAGAAAACCGGAAACGTCTTCCGAAGTTGCGGGTTCTTCTTTTGTTGAAGCAGATGCTGTAATCAGTGTGAAAGAAATGGAACTGTCAATACTGCTGGCAGAGGATTCACCGGACAACACATTCCTTATGCAAAAATACCTTGAGCCTTTTCCATGGAAGCTCACAGTCGCCGCGAACGGCCAGGAAGCTCTGTATCGCTTTTTAAAACAGAAATATGACATCATACTCATGGATATGCAGATGCCTGTGATGGACGGCTACGAGGCTACAAAATCCATTCGGGCCCATGAGCACATCTCCGGCAGTCAGCGAACTCCCATCGTTGCCCTGACAGCTCATTCTCTTGAAGATGAGATAAAAAAGTGTATCGACGCCGGTTGTGATATACATATTTCGAAACCGGTGAGGAAAGCAGACCTCATCGAAAAACTTGAAGAGCTTATGAAACAGCCTGTCTCTTCTTCTGCGGCAGCTCCCGTTGCAAGAGTCCCTGCTGATCTGAAATCGATGATTCCCGGGTACTTAAAGAACCGACAGGATGATCTGGCGAACATGAGAGATCTTGCAGAACACGGAAAATTCGATGAGATCAAGAGACTGGCGCACAGGATTAAGGGTTCCGGTGGAGGTTACGGTTTTGACCGCATCACAGAGACAGGTGCGGAGATAGAACAGGCAGCAGGAGCTGAAAACCGCCTTTTAGTACTTGCAGGTATTGAAAGCCTGGAGAGTTATCTCAACACTGTACGCATAGAGTTCAGGGAAGAGGACTGAATCCGGTTATTGAGGGAACACATTTCGTAGACAGATGTTATGTTTGGGTGCAGGGTAGAACTATACTTTAAGTACGGAGGTCTTGCTGATGGCTTTGATTCTGTTTTTCTCGATACTGGGTTCCTGGATTTCTCTGGGAGGGCAGTACAACTCTGCCCCTGAAATAGTGCTGGTTGAAGCTGACGACAACCATGCAGTTGTTCAGCTGAACCTATCCGGATACACTGTTGAGCAGTTATCCGGGTACACAAGGTTTTCTGTAGACGGTTACTACTGGGATATCGATACACCACTGGGAGATCCGGAGCTACCTATGATTCCTGTTGCCATAGGCCTGCCTTCCGGGATGCAGCCAGTGGTATCGGTTGTGGATGCTGAATGGTGTTCTGCAGGAACAGGTTCTCCGTACCCGGTTCAACCGCTGCACACCGACAACGAAGTTGAACCATTCTGCTTTGTCGATCTGTCGACAGATGTCAGCGGTACATATCCGTCATCGCCGGCAGATCTTCGCGAGCAGGGAAACTGGGCAGGTCTGAATACAGTTGTTCTTCAGATGAAACCCTTCGTCTGGGATGCATCAACCGGTGAGTTTCAGGTGGCATCATCTATGACTGTCAGAGTAAACTTTACAGGTGAAAGAGGGCAGCAGACTTCTGTCAGGCCGGAAACTGCGGCTATGCACAATTCAAACGTGATCAACTACAGTTCTCTGAACATACCTGTGGATACTTCTCCCGTTTCCATGGACGACAATGTTTACATCTGTGTTGTCCCTCCAGAGAATCTTGACTCTGTAACCCCGCTGCTTGCCATGGTTAATTCCCTTGGTCATCATGTGAAGATCATAGAGATGGCTACAGGTTCTACAAGCTACACCATCAGAAATGCCATAGTGGATGCATATCAGGAAGGTACAACAAGATTCGTGCTGATTCCTGCACGCCACCAGCAGCTGGAATCAAAGAACTACGGTGATTTCTACGGAGATTTCTACTACGAGCTCATGAGTCCCGACAACTATCCTGATGTTGCCGTTGGAAGGTATCCCGGCAATGCGGATCATATCGGAAATCAAACGGACAAAACGATGTCTTACATTACCTATACCGGGCAGGCCGGAGAGCCCTCACTTCCAGCCAGCGCTGTGCTTGCAGCACATCAGGAAGATTACCCGAATAAATACACAGCTAACTGCGAAGCGGTGAGAACATGGGACTATCAGCTGGCGGAAATAGAATTTCAGACTGTTTACCCGCCTGAAGGCGGAACCCCAGACGATGTGTCCGATGCAATCAACGAAGGAGTTGGAATAGTAAACTACAGGGGGCACGGTTCAGTTACAACATGGCAGTGGCAGGGCAGCTGGAATGCCGGTAAAATTTATGCTTTGACCAACACATTCTTCCCTCCGGTTTTCAATGTCTGCTGCAGCAACGGCACTCACAATCTTTCGTACAACTGCCTTGCAGAGAGCTGGATGGATGCTCCAGGTGTTGGAGCAAGCGGTAATCTGGCTGCCAGTGCTCCATCTGCTACCACAGTGAACAACAGAATGCAGAGAGACTTTTTCTGGGAGATTTTCGATGAGGGAAACACCTGTGCCGGAGAGATGCTTTCAGCAACCCAGGCACAGGTGATTCAGATGTTCAGTGCCGGAGGTTTGAACAATGCAAAGATGTACCACTGGTTTGGAGATCCGTCAATGGACATTCCAAACAGCGATGCAAGCGGAGCTCCTTTCGCTCTGGACTTTGATGTTCCATCGGCTTTGAATGTGGGATCCAACACACTGTATCTCACTGTTACATCAGGGGGATCTCCTGTTGAAGGTGTTGTTGTAACGATCACAGACGGTATAGGCAATCACTCTTCCTTCACGGAATCTTTCTACGAGCAGCAGGTAACCAACAGTGAAGGCGAGGTCTGGCTGAGTTTCACAGCACTGGAGGGCAAAGATCTTTACTACGGCGCAAGACTGCACAACTATGCTTCTGTTACAGGAACCATAGATGTGGTTACTGAAGGTATTGAGGCTGGTGAGTATTTCCCGGCAAGTCTTGATCCTGTAACTCCGAGTCCTGTAAGAACG
This sequence comes from Candidatus Fermentibacterota bacterium, assembly GCA_003646025.1. Classification (GTDB taxonomy): domain Bacteria; phylum Fermentibacterota; class Fermentibacteria; order Fermentibacterales; family JCC-6; genus Sabulitectum. Next base: position 19,514 of record QNDR01000025.1, on the reverse strand, counting down.
ACAGCACAGGTTTCTTACAATATTCCAGAACAGGGAAGAGTAAGCATAACCGTGATGGATGTTGCAGGCAGAGTCGTTCAGACCCTGAGAAACGAGGATGTTCCCGCAGGCAGAGGCACGGTTACCTTTGACGCTTCGGGAATGACACCTGGTGTGTATTTCGTAACCATGCATACTGCGGAAACCACCATTACAAGAAAACTCGCCGTTGTCCACTAGAACACGGCTTCTTCTGCTGGCAGTTCTGCTCCCTGTCGTTTCGTGCGTACTGGGAGCAGATCAGGCACTTACATTCCCGACATTTGTTGAAGGAGAGGCATCTTTCCCGTCTGCTCTGAATCTGGCTCCGGTGTTTTCCGGAAACTACGGTCTTGTTGCTTCAGGCGATACGCTGTACTACATGGAGCTTCGTCACGGAAGAATTCATGGTAAACTACCGGCAGGCGGGGTAATCACAGGTCTTGCAGCATCAGATTCCAGAGTTTTTGTTGTGCATGACGATGTGCTGTTCAGCGCAGACGGTTTTGAGGTTTCAGCTTCGTGTACACTGCCATGCGAGGCTGAAGCCGTAACCCTGTGTGGAGACAGCCCTGTGGTTCTTCTCAACGACGGTTCTCTGGTGCTGTACAACGGCTCTGACCTTTCTCCTGCAGCAACCTGTTCTCCCGATTCGGGTATTGCATATATACAGGGATTTCCCGGGATTCTTGTTACCGGTTACACAGATGGAAGACTGGTCTCCCTGTCTGTGCCTGCGTTCTCTGTAATTGCCGAAGAGCAACTTAACGGTTCGCTGGTTTTCATGGCCGGAGGAGGCCCGGAAAACCTCCTTTTCTCAACAGATGAATGGAACGAAGTTGCTGTATGTTCCCCTCTGGACCTGAAGATCCAGGTGATGTTTACCTTCTCTGAAACGCCGGCGTCAGCGTCTTCCGACAGCGATATGTCATGTATTTATGCTGTGTGTCCGGATGCGGGTATTCAGGTGTGTCTGAGCAATGGAGAGATCGCATGGAGAACCCGAGATTTCGGTAGAACACCGATGGTGACAGTTTCAGGTGACTGTGAACAGGCTCTTGTGGCAGAAGACAGGTCAGTGACTCTGCTGCTGCAGTGAGGGAATAGTAATTTCGGTGGTTTCCGTATCTCTCTGCAGTGTTACGGTAAGTTCTTCCGTTGAGTTCTGTATCATTACCCTCAGTGCTTCCGGGTGGTAAACCTCGGTGTTGTTTATTCTGGTAATAATATCACCTTTCATCAGCCCGCAGTCTTCCGCCGGAGAACCCTCTTCAACATCAAGCAGAAGAATACCCTGGACTGCAGAGAGACCGGAGGTTGCAGGCATTGCCGTTATCCCGAACAGAGGTGTGTTCATTCCGGCATCGGAAAGTACTGTTTCTACCCAGAAATACCACAGATCGCATGGGATCATCGCCATAAGATCACCTCTGCCGTCTCCCGGGTCAAACGAGCCGGTAATAATTCCCGAGAGCCTGTCATATGCGTCAAATACAGGGGCACCCATAAGTTCTGAAGTCGGGGGAGATGCAAGCAGGAGGGCACCGTCTGACAACTGCTCCATTGGGAAAGTTCTTACCACAGAGAGACCTGTTGGATGGTCTGCAATGATCGTCAGAGCTGCGCCGTTTGCCGGATGAGTACATCTGGGCTGTTCGTACGATGTAAACACGTCTTCTTCAAAAAACAGCATGGAAAGCCCCATGTCTCTGAAATTTACAATGGAATCGGGATACAGTCTGTTACCTTTCTCGATTAGAAACACATCAGAATCTCTGGTAAATGCGAAAAGGGTTACAGCATGGGAGGGTGACACTGCGACACCACTGCAGACTTCCACATAGACGTTATCAGATCCTGCTCTTCCAATGGAAACCGCCGGCGAATTCATAAATGAGGGAAACAGACCCGATGAGAAAAGAACAGCTGAAAGCAGAGTAAACATGGTTTCTAGAATGTTGAAACAGAAGAAGGTCTGGAATAAGCCACAACAGGGGCAGGGGCGTAGAGAATTGTTGTGTTTTTTACTGCAGCATTTTCAATGGATCTACCGGCAAAATCTGTTGAGTTCCCGCGATCAATGCCGTGTATAAAGAGAACCAGCGCTGCCGCAAATGGAATAACCGCAGCAAAGCGCCAGAAAGGCAGCCTGGCTGTTTTCCTGCCGGGAAGGGGAGACTGATCGTAATTTCCTGAAGAAAGACGTGTCTGAACGGCCTCCAGAAGCCCGGGGGCGGGAACAGGCTCTTCCAGGTTTTTAACTTGGGTGCTTATCGATCTGTTGAGGTAAAGAGCTCTTCTGCAGGAATCACATCCGTTGACATGAAACTGCAGAAGCTGTTCCTCCTCAGGAGTCGCTTCCCCGTCGATAACCGCATCTACAAGAACAAGGGCTTCGTTACAGTTCATTTCCACATCTCCCATACATCCTCCAGAGATTCTCGAAGACCTGCCCGGGCTCTGTTGATGCGAGATTTTACCGTACCTATTTTGATTCCGAGGATCTCTGAAATTTCTTCGTAGGAGAATCCCTGCTTTTCTCTTAGAAGAAAGGGTTCGCGGTAGTGTTCCGGGAGATCATTGATTGCTTCTTCAATGCTGGAACCCAGCTCTCTTCTACCTTCTCTGTAGTGTGGGGTCATTTTGCGGGGACCTTTTAGAACAACCTTTTCCAGAGAGACCATGGACCACCGTGAACGGCGTCTCCACTCTTTTTTGGCCAGATTACTGGCAATAGTATAAACCCATGTAATAAGAGGGCGCTGAGGATCGTAGTTGTGTCTGTACCTGTAAACTCTGCAGAATGTCATCTGCAACTGCTCTTCAGCATCTTCCTCGTTGCCCAGCATACGGATCAGATGAGAATACAGAGGGCGCTGGAACCTCTTAACTATGTGACTGAAAGCATCTTCGTCTCCTTCGCAGAGATCAATCATCAACTGCGAATCAGACCGCGGATCCTTTTCACTGCCGTTTTTCAACACGCCTGTCCTTAACATGCTTCCTCCGTGTTTCCTGTAATCTAATCATATTTACCCGAAGTATGATTTTTTGTTCCAAGGTTGCCACAGGCACTTTCATTGAGCAGAATAGGCACTATGAAGAACAATATTTTTCTTAGAATACTGGCCCTGGCAAAACCCTACAGAGGACGGGTTGCTCTGGCTATGTTGTTCGCGCTGATATTTGCCGCGTCCAGTGGAGCCACACTGGCAATGCTTCTGCCGATCTTTGATGATGTGTTTGGAGCGAGAGAAGACAGTGTATCAACGCTTTCTCTGGAACAGGCTATGTCGCAGTCTGTTTTGCCCCGACTGCAGGAGTTCTGGGATTCTGTTAAAGGTGGAAGTGCATCTTCTGCAGTTGAGAGTATCAAAACTGTGCCAGGTGCATTCCTTGACGGGATACACAGGTCAACACCATCCCAGGCTCTTCTGGCGGTAATTGTTACAATTGTATCTCTGATTTTTGTGAAGAATCTTGCTTTTTTTCTGCAGACTTTTTTCATCGCATCTGTAGAAGAAGGCATGCTGAGAGATCTGAGAATGAAGGTGTACTCTCACCTTTTAAGGCTTGACCTTGGATTCTTTTCCAGAAGCCGTTCAGGCGAGCTGACAACCCGTATCACAGCTGATGTAGTTAGAATAAAGAGAACCGTAACCCAGGCTCTTATAACCCTTGTCAGACAGATGTTTTTACTTGGTGTATACTTTGTTATTACCCTCTGGGTTTCCTGGAAACTCACACTGGTTACTGTCGCTGTTCTCCCTCCCAGTATGGCTCTTATTCTGCTTCTCGGCAAAAGCCTGCGGAGAAAAAGTCACCGTTCTCAGGAAAAAATGGCTGATTTCGCAAGTTTTCTCGGTGAAACTATCACAGGTGTGCGTGTTGTTAAAGCATTCGCAATGGAAAACTTTGAAGAGCAGAGATTTCTTAAAAGTGTTAACGCCCATCGGAAGTATGAGGTTTCTCTTCGCAGGATGAAAGCACTTTCCGGGCCCCTTACGGAATTTCTTGGATCTGTTGCTGCAGGCGTAATACTCTGGTACGGAGGGAATGCTGTTATAGATGGTTCCGGTATGTCCCCGGGAAAATTTATGGTCTTTCTGGCTGCCGCTTTGAGCATGATGGATCCGGCCAAGGGTATCAGCAAAACATACGCGGCGATACAGGCGGGGCTTGCTGCCGGGGAGAGGGTGTTTGGAATAATCGACACAATGCCTGCCATCGTAGAGTACGGCTCGGCGATTGTTCCCGAGAAGCTTTCAAGGTCCATAAGGTTTGAGAATGTTTCTTTCGGGTACAATCCCGGCAACCCTGTGCTTAAAAACATCAACCTGGAGATAAAAGCAGGCGACATAGTCGCTCTGGTCGGGCCAAGCGGTGGAGGAAAAAGTACTCTCGCAGATATGATCCCAAGGTTTTACGATCCCGATCGCGGGCGTATACTTTTCGATGGTATTGATCTTCGAAAACTGTCCATTTCTGAACTTAGAAGCCAGCTCGGCGTTGTTACCCAGGAAACTGTGCTGTTCAATGATACGGTGTTTAACAATATCGCCTACGGTTCTGCCGGGATTTCCATGGAGCAGGTAGAAAAGGCGGCGGAGGTAGCCAATGCTCTTGAGTTTATCAAGGCTTTGCCTCTGGGTTTTTCAACTGTAATCGGGGAAAGGGGAGTTACACTTTCCGGTGGCCAGCGGCAGAGGCTGGCAATTGCCAGAGCAGTTCTTAAAAATCCGCCTATCCTTATTTTTGATGAAGCCACAAGTGCACTTGACACCAGAAGTGAAAAGCTGGTGCAGCAGGCAATTGATGCTCTGGTAGAGGGCAGAACTTCTCTTGTTATCGCCCACAGGCTGAGCACAATCAAAAAGGCAACGAGAGTGCTTTACATAGACAACGGCAGAATTATCGAAGAGGGTACCCACGAAACTCTTCTTGCCCTCGGTGGAAAGTACTACAAGCTCTGGAAGATGCAATTCTAGGATGGTCAGAAATCTTCTGGTCAGACTTCATTCCCTGGGAGATGTTGTGCTTGCGTCTGGAACTGCTGTGGAAATGGCCAGAAGCGGTTCTGTAGGGTTTGCATGCAGGGAAGTGTACAAACCGATAGTTGAAAGAATTCCAGGGAATATTGAGGTTATTCCCGTTACCGGAGGCTGGAGAGAGCTTCGTAGAATTTCTAGTGGTTTTTCTACAGTTGTTGATCTGCAGAACAATATGACAACAAGGCTTGCCTTCACGGGAAACAACGTAAAAAGATTCAGATTTGATCGTGGATTAAGGCGGAAAGTTCTGCACGGTGCCGGTGTTTGTGTCCCGTGGCGTGCCGGGGAGTATTTGAAGACATGGTCTGATCAGGGGAGCCCCTCTCCGGTTCTTAAAAGGTATCAGACCCCTCTGGAAGACAGACTGACAGTGGGAATTGTTGCCGGTGGAAGGTGGCCGATGAAGACCATTCCGCCAGGTGTTACCGCTGAACTGGCGAGACTTTTCTGCGACACGGAAGGGGCTGATGTTTTTCTGATTGGGAACTCTGAAGATGCACCTGTTGCAGAACAGATTGTTGAGAACTGCGGGTACAGAAGTGTGAATAATGTTACCGGGGAGGGAGGGATAGCCCGGTTGATCAGCAGAATAGAGGGGTTTGATCTGCTTGTTTCTCCCGATTCCGGGCCTGCGCACATTGCATCTGCTCTGGGTGTTCCTGTGCTGGTTGTTTTTACATCGACTTCACCGGCTCTGGGTTTCTGGCCGCAGAATTTCAAGGGCTCATTCATGGTTGACTCCGTTCCGTGCAGACCGTGCCACCGTCACGGAGGTAAAAACTGTCCGGCAGGGGACCAGCGGTGCAGAAGGCTGATTGTTCCCCGGGATGTTTTCGAGGAGGCCATGTGTCTGATCCGGTGAAAACTCCTATGATGAAACAGTACCTTGCCATGAAGAAACAGTATCCTGACTCTGTGCTTCTGTTCCGGATGGGAGATTTTTATGAAACCTTTCTTGACGATGCGAAGGAAATCGCCTCTATTCTGGGAATAACACTTACATCAAGGCAGAAGAACAGAGATACAGGTGAAGGTATTCCTCTTGCAGGTTTTCCATATCACGCTCTTGACGGTTACCTGACCAAATTGATCAAAGCAGGATGTCGTGTGGCAGTGTGTGAGCAGACAGAAGACCCCAAAAAGGCAAAGGGCCTTGTAAAACGGGATGTTGTAGAGATCGTCACCCCGGGTACGCTGGTGAGTGGTTCAGCTCTCGATGAGAGGTTTACGGCTCTTCTGGCTTCTGTATCTGTTATCGGCGACAGGGCGGCAGTGGCGTTCTGCGATGTCTCTACTGGAGATATCCGGGCAACCGAACTGTCTTCTGAGTATGTTGCTGCGGAACTGGCAAGAGGATTGCCCCGGGAAGTGATAGTTTCTTCTGACACGGAAATAACTGTCCCGGACGGATGTGAAGTAACATTTCTGGACAGCTGGAAATTTGATCCCGGTACTGGAGACCGGGAGGTGGCGCATACCTTCGGCAGAGCTTCTTCTGATGGTTTTGGTATTTCAGACAGCCCTGTTCTGCTCTCCGCAATGGGGGCACTGCTTTCCTATATCGGACACACAAAGAGGTCCAGTGTATCCCATCTGGAGTTCCGGGGGGTTTACAGGCAGAACGACTATATGCTTGTGGACAGGTCAAGTTCAAGGTCCCTTGGAATAACAGACTGCTCTCCCGGTGAAGAGGATACAGTTCTTGCCGACAGAACAGACAGAACAGTTACCGCCGGCGGCGGAAGAATGTGGAGACAGTGGTTGAGTTTTCCACCGGTGAACACAACCGTAATAGGGAACCGGCATTCGGCTCTGGAGGATCTCATTGCCACTGGTATCTTTCGTGATCTGCGAAGGATACTGGAAGGGGTTTGCGATCTGCAGCGGCATGGAGGCAAGCTCGGTACACTGCGGTCAGGCCCCAGAGATCTGAGGTCAATACAGCAGACGGCGGTTCTTATAGAGCCAGTCAAAGAGCTGCTGTCCGGCTGTGTGTCTTCGCTGCTTCAGGAATTATCGCGAATGGATTCTCTCTCTGACATCGCACACAGAATAGATACAACCCTGTCGGATGATCCTCCGGCAAGAGTATCTGATGGGGGCTATATCAGGCAGGGTTACTCATCAGAGCTGGACAGTCTCAGGCATGTAAAAACCGGTGGAAAACAGTGGATGAATGAAATGCTTGAGCGGGAGAGAATCCGCACAGGGATCACCAAACTTTCCATCGGATACAACAGGGTATTCGGTTACTACCTTTCCGTTTCGAATTCATTCAAACACCTGGTTCCCGACGACTACATAAGAAAGCAGACCCTGGTTGGGGCAGAACGGTTCATTACACCGGAACTCAAGGAAATGGAAGAGAAAATTCTTCATGCTGATGAAGAAATTTCGGCTCTGGAAGCGGAGATATTCGGTGAGCTGCTTGCTGTTGTGGCTTCTGCCGTGGGTAGAATCAAGGAAGCTGGTAGAGTTCTTTCCGAACTTGATATACTGTGTTCTCTTGCATTTACAGCTGTAGAAAAGGGATGGGTTCGTCCCGAGCTTTCAGATGAACCTGTGCTGGAAATAGCAGAAGGAAGGCATCCGGTTCTTGAAGATATTCTTCCCCGCGGGGAGTGTGTTCCAAATGATATCGAGTTGAATCGGAACAAAAGGATTCTTCTTGTAACCGGCCCCAACATGGCGGGAAAGTCAACCTATCTCAGGCAGGCAGCCCTTCTTGTTATTCTCGCGCAGTGCGGCTCCTTTGTTCCGGCGGAGTCAATGAAATTCAGCCCGGTAGACAGGATATACACGCGTATTGGTTCTGGCGACAGGTTGTCCAGAGGACAGTCAACTTTCCTTGTGGAGATGGCTGAAGCAGCTTCTCTTCTTAACGGAAGCACGGAGAACAGCCTTGCTATCCTCGACGAAGTGGGAAGAGGTACCAGCACCTATGACGGCCTGTCCATTGCATGGGCGATGCTGGAATATCTTCACGACAACCGGGATCACAGACCGATGGTTCTGTTTGCGACACACTATCACGAGCTTACATCTCTTGCTGCAAGGCTGCCGCTGTGTTCGAATGCAAACACGGTGGTTAAAGAGACCGGAAAAAGAATTGCATTTCTCTACAAGGTTGAAGAGGGTGCAGCCGATCGTTCATACGGTATCCATGTTGCAGCAATGGCCGGCGTTCCCTCTTCAGTTCTAAACAGGGCAAAGAAGGTTCTGCGTGACCTTGAGGCAGGCAAGCACCTTCTTCCTTCAGGCAGTTCAGATGAAACAGGACAGATGACCCTGCCTCTTGCGAATCCTGAACACCCCGTTCTTGAAGAAATCAGAAAGATGGATCCAGACAGTTTAACACCATTGAAATCACTGGAACTCATATATTTGCTTAAAAAACAGCTTGACGACTGAAACAATATTTGAAAATGAATATTTATGACCATGCCTAACACTCAGTTCTCCAGTTAGTTAGCCAGCAGGTAAACAGGTGTTTACATGCGCTGTCAAATTGTGTATAGTGGGTGTGGAGGTGAAAAGATGAAAAACAGATGGACTGTTCAAACGGAAAGAGGAGATCACAGCACCAGTGCTGTGTGGGGAGCAGTGGAAGAAGCTGCAGGAAGAAAAACAACTGCCCTGGTGCTGGATACTGAATCAGAGGCTGTTGTAGCAATACTGGCATCGGGTATGTTTTTTCTGAAAGGGCCGGGAATACAGGATTCGATGTTGTTCAGAATTGAAAGCAGCAGCCGTGCGAGGATACAGGGATGCATGTTCATAAAAGCGGTAGAAGTTGCTGATCTGGTAAGGCTCAGGGAGAACAGTATACTGCAGGAGATGAGGAAACTTCTGGAACTCGATATGATGGAGGTTGGCCCGGAATCACAATCTGTGTCTTTTCAAACCACATTTGCATCGTGATATGGTGTATCAGTTGTAGAAATTAGATTTCAGGCTAATATTCCCCTCTGTGGGTTGTGTTTTCATGCCAGGGGGGTGTGGTATTTCAGAAGACGGGATAAGTCTGTTTTTCCCTGCGTTCAACGAAGAAGAAAATGTTGAATACATGGTGTCAAAAGCAGAGAGTGTGCTGAGAAGAATCGCAGGCGATAACTGGGAAATACTGGTTGTAGACGACGGTTCAACCGACAGCACAGCAGAAATCACTAATTCAATGTCTAAAAGGGATTCCCGTATCAGGCTTGTGTCACACAACGGTAATCTCGGTTTTGGCAGGGCTGTAAGAACAGGTATAGAAAACTCTTCGAAGAACTGGATATTCTATACTGACTGCGATGGACAGTTCGATCTTGACGAACTTGAGCTTGTATGGGCAAGAAGAGCAGAAGCAGACATTGTTTCAGGCTACAGGCGCAGAAGGAAAGACCCCGCCACCCGTCTGGTGTATTCACTTCTCTGGAATACCCTGACTATGATGATGTTCCTCAGGGGTTTCAAGGATGTGGATTCATCGTTCAAGCTTTACAGATCATCAATATTCAAAACCCTCAAACCACAGTCTACCTGTGGAGTGATAGATTTTGAAATTCTTACACTGGCCCGGGACATGGGGTTCAGGGTAATTCAGATTCCTGTAAGCCACTACCAGAGAAGAGCTGGAACTGTGTCTTTCGAAAGTGTCAGAAGCGGTTTTTTTGCATTTGTAAAATTGGGGCCTATCCTGGAGATGTTCATGCAGCTGGTGGCTTTCAGGTTCAGGAGCTGGCAGGGAACAGTTAGATGATAAAAGCTACGCTTGTTACTCCGCTCCCCCCGCAGGCCACAGGGCTTGCAGACTATGCCAGGCGAATACTGGCACTGACAGAATCCCATGTAAACTGGACAGTGGCTTACCCTTCATCAGCGCTACCAGTCGAGGGTTACAACTGCATTCCAATATCCAGGCTGGGTGAAGAGGATCTGAGCGGTACTGTGGTGTATCAGGTAGGAAATTCACCCCACTGCGAGGAAGTTAATGAGGCCCTGCTTGCAAACGGTGGAATCGGTTTGTTTCACGAGACAAACCTGCATCATGTGTTGAGAAACCGAGCTCACCGTACAGGAAACTGGAAAAGTTACAGAGAACATGCATTGCACGATTACGGTGAAAAGGCGGATGAATTCCTGAAAGTGATGGGGAAGAAGGCAGAAAGTCTTTCGGAGTACGATAAAAGGCTTAGAACAAACCCGCTGGTTGGCAGACTGATTTCTGCGTGCAGTGTGATAGCTGTTCTCAGTGATACGGCAAAGCGGGAAATGGAAAGGCTTGCACCTGGAAAACAGGTTGTAAGAATGGGTTTTCTGCCGGACTTTATGGAAAGAGTGGAAAAGCCGCAAAAGCGGAACAGCACTCTGGTTATAGGAGTTGCAGGCAGCTTTCACTACGGTAGAAGCTGGGAAGATATTGTCAGTGCCGTAGAGATGCTCAGAAGAACAGTGGACTGCCGTCTTCTGGTTGTGGGTGGCGGCTGGCCAAAAACAGAATTTTCCTGGATTGAAGTTACAGGCCGACTGCCTGATACAGAATTTCGCAGGCATATTGAAAAGTTTGATATAGCTCTTGACCTGAGACACCACACCTGTGGTGAAACAAGCGGGTCCATGATGGATATCCTGAGAAGCGGCATTCCTGCTGTTGTAACCGCTGAAGGCACTTTCAGAGACATACCTGCAGGTGCGGTGCTCAGAATTCCATCTGAATCAGGTGCTGCCGGTGCATACGCCGCTCTTATGTATCTGGTGAACAACAAGGAGCTGCGACAGTCAATCTCAAAGGCTGCAGAAAACTATTTTGCTGAAGTAAGCGACACACAGAAGTGCCTTGCACAGTGGATAGAACTGTTGTCGGGAGGCAGTCAGTGAATACGAAAGCTCTTCTGATCCTTCTTGTTTCTGCTCTTATTCTGCCATGGGTTGTATTGCTGCTTACACAGAACGGTGTTGTGGGGATGTACCTTCAGAGACCTCACACCCTGATTGAAAAAGAGAGTGATGTCTACGACTGCATCTGGCATTTCTGGTGGGTTAAAACTGCTGTAAACAACGGGGAGGATCCAAGAGTTTATGGAGAAGAAACCCTGGCCTGGCACAATGTAGGCTGGCCGGACCAGTTGTTTGCATACATTTCCGGAGCAGGTTACAATTCGATGCTGTTTGTGGCCTCGCTGTTTACCGGTATTGCAGGATATTTCCTGGCCAGGTCGTGGAAAGCCGGGAAGAACGGTGCCCTGCTGGCAGGTTTTATCATGGTCTGGATGCCTGTTCATGTTGTCAGGATGTATCAGCACTATCCAATTGCTTCCATAGGCTTTGTTTTGATGGTATTTTTCTTCGCAAAAAAGTGGATAACCACTGGAGACAGAAAGAACCTGGTTTTCATTACTGTTTTCTCGATACTGGCAGTTATGGAAAGCCTGTATTTCGGGCTTGTAGTTGCCTCTGGCTGGCTGATAACATCTTTTCTATCGGGAAAGAAGTACTTGAAGCGTTCCTCAGTTGCCGGTATTGCAGCAGGAGCAGGCTGCATAATCGGATCATTGTGGCTTCTTACTTCTCCAGGTGCATTTGACCAGAGTCCGGAAAAAGACTGGAAAGAAGCCGTTTACTGGGCAGCTGAACCACAGTCATTTGTTCTTCCCTCTTTTCTTGGGCAGCCTCTTACAACAGATTACATGCCAAGCCCGTTCGAAGGTGTGGTATCACCTGGTTCTGTAGTTGCTCTGCTCGCTCTTCTGTACTGCTGGAGAAAGAAATCCTGGAAAGCTCTTGTGGCAGTTCTGGGTGTGATAGTTCTTGCGTGGGGGCCTCTGCTCAAATTCAACGGAGTTCCCACTCCGGTTCCGCTGCCGTACATGGTTCTGGTAAAGCTTCCTTTTCTGTCGGCGGCCAGAGCACCATCCAGGCTGGCTATCCTCACTGGAATAATGGCGGCAATAGCAGCTGGAGTGTTTGTTGAAAACAGAAAACCGGTGGTGGGCTGGCTGCTTGCAGGCCTGATACTTGTGGAGATCACTCCTCTGAAACTGGAAACTATTGAGGCTTCCGTACCCCAGTTCTACAGCACTTACACTCCGAGTGGATTTACGCTTGAAATACCCTCTTCAGACAGATTCAGGAGGTATTCTCTGTTTGAAACCGTTGATGGAGCCCCGAGACTGGTAAAGTATCTTGCCAGGGGGGGTGAAGTACAGATGCAGAGAATTCCTGTCAGTCTCAGGTGGGAAAGCTGCGATATGCCCGATGAAACGGATCTGATCTCGACCGGTGCGGGAACAGTTGTTTACAACAGGTGGATGTTTACAGACTCTATCCGTTTACACTACGATTCACTTTATTCCGGTATTTTCCCTGAACACAGCACATCTGACACTGACAGCGTATGGGCATGGATCTCCCCATGAAAACCATTCTTGATGTAACGGTCTGCACACACAGCAGAGGAGGAGTCGGCAGGTGGGTCAAGGGCCTCTCAAAAGGGTTGTTTCTGGCAGGCGGGAGCCACGTGTCCATGGATGTTGCAGAAACCCATCTGGGGCTTGTCAGCGATGTCCCCGGTGCCACAGTCGTGAAGCCTCCGGTATGGATGAAAATGCCCCTTCTTAGACGGATTCTTTTAGCCAGAGGACTGCTGGAATCAACCAGAGCATCAAGAATACAAAAACAGCTTGGAAGACCGGATGTAATACACCTGTCCGGTGTTCAGCCCCTTGGAAACGCACGGCGGAAGGTAGTTACTTTTTTTGATGACACGCCATGGACTTCACCGGAATCTCACACACAGGATACACTGTTCTACGCAAAGCAGTTAGAAAGCCTGGTTGCTTCAGGTGCATTTGTACTGGCCATCAGTAAGTGGGCTCAGTCTTCTGCACAGAAGCTTTTCAATATACCTGTAGAGAGAACCGGATACGCCGGAGGTTCTGCCGGGGAAATGTTCACCCCGGGGAAACCGGATCCTGATGTAATGAGAAAGTTTGATCTGATACCTGGAGACTACTTTCTTCATGTGGGCAGTTTTGTACCAAGAAAGAATATTCCATTTCTTGTTCGAAGTTTTGGCAGGGCAGATACAGGCAAAAAACTGGTTCTAGCCGGAGCGGAGAAATGGGGGGATACATCTGTGGAGAGCACACCTGGTGTCGTGTTTTTGAAGGGTGTGTCGGATGGCGATCTTTTATCGCTGTACAGAGGTACGCTGGCTCTGCTGCTTCCCAGCAGCACAGAGGGGCTGGGCCTGACAGTGCTTGAAGCTTTTGCCTGCCACACACCGGTTATAGCCTCAGACGGTGGTGCGCTGCCGGATACAGTGGGCAAAAACGGCCTGCTTCTTCCTGTTCTGGAAACAGATCACTGGGTGCGAGCAATTAAAGAAACGGCATCCGGTATAATTCTGAACAGTCTCCGGGAAAGAGCGGCTGCCGCTCCGCAGGTTACCTGGAAAGATGTGGGAAACAGAGCAATGGATTTTTACAGGAGCATCCTTTGAAAATACTGCACCTGATCCACAGAACATGGCCGTACCACGGCGGTGCCGAAAGGTATGTGTGGGAGCATGCAATCGCAGCTGAGAGATGGGGGCATTCCTCAACAATCGCTGCAACCGATGCATGGGACATGTCGTGGCTTGTTTCAAAAACAGGTCAACATCTTCAGCCGGGCAGGTTTACGCATGAAGGTATAGAGATACTGCGGTTTCCAGTTGCACACCCGCCTTTTCAGAACATCTTCAGAGCCGTTTTCAGAAGGTTGAGAAGCGGCGGGCCTGACAGATTCTTCTATCCCAACCCTTTTGTTCCTCAGTTTGACCGGTGGATTGAAAAGGCTGAAGGATTTGATCTGGTTCACGCCAATGCCATGCCGTTTCTTATCCATGGAGGATACAGGTATTCCGCAAGAAAAAAAGTTCCTCTTGTAGCGGTTCCCCACGCCAACCTTGGTTCTGCAGACCACAGAATACAGCCGCTGCATTACTTTGCTGGAGACCAGCCGGAGGTTCTGAGAAATTCAGCTCTTGTCGTGACACAGAACAGTTTTGAAGCATCGGTCTACACAGATGAATACAAAGTGAACGAACAGAATATCCTGATACTGGGAAGCGGAATCGATCCAAATGAATGGGAAAACGCAGATGGTTCGCTGGCCAGAAGGGCTTTTTCCATACCTGCAGAAAAAAAAGTTGTACTCAGCGTAACCTCTCACTGCGTTGACAAGGGCTCAACAACTCTGCTGGACTCATCAATTGATCTGTGGAACAACGGCATTGACTTTGTTCTTGTTCTTGCCGGGCCGGTTCAGAATGATTTCCGCCTTCACCTGGACGCAAGAGCCGCTGATATACCACAGGACAAACTTATTGTTACAGGCTACATCAGAGAGGAGATCAGAAAGCATCTATTCAAGGCAGCGGATATCGTTGCAGCCCCATCAAGACTTGATGCATTCGGTATTGTACTTCTCGACGGGTGGATATCAGGTAAACCTGTGATAGGCTGCAACGCCGGCGGGATGCCTGAAATCATCAGCCATGGGGAAGACGGATTCCTAATAAATTTTGGAGACAGAGAAAACCTCTCAAACACAATACAGACACTTCTGAAAAACGAAGAGCTGGCCGGGACAATGGGCAGAAACGGCAGAAAGAAAACACTGGAAAAATACACCTGGCGGATTGTTACAGACAGGTTTTATCGCAGAGTTCAGGAGATTCAGGAATGAACCGCGTAACTGCAGCAGTTGTTCTGTACAACAGTGAAAAACTCGTTCCCGGCCTTGCAGAAACGGTTAACTCATTTCCAGACGCTGTGCGTACCGTGGTGTACGACAGCGGTTCATCAGACAAATCCGCTGAAGCCGCATCACGTCTTATCAGCAACGCCACTGTAATTGAAGGTCCCAACAGAGGTTTCGGTTACGGAAACAACCGCTGCATTGAAACCGTTGAAACAACGTACACACTGCTTTTGAACAGTGATGCTGCTATTTCTCCCGAGTCTCTGCAGGCACTTGTCTCATTCATGGATGACCACCCTGATTACGCAGGCGTACAACCTCTGATTCGTCTGTGGGGATGGGATAAAGTAACGGTTTCTGCAGGTGTATTCCTCACCGGCTACGGAGAAGCGTGGGACAGCAGATTCATGCATCTGGAATTGTCTCCCTTAAAAACACCGCTTCAGGTACCTGCCGTGACCGCAGCTGTTTCTCTGTGGAGAACAGATGCGCTGAGGAGTGTTGACGGATTTGATGAGAGTTTCTTTATGTATTTTGAAGATGCCGACCTCTCTCTCCGGCTGGGATCGTCCGGATGGAAACTGGGTGTGGTGAGAAAAGCAGAAGCATTTCATATGGTAGGGGCCTCAAGCACAAGACGCATAGCTTCCGAATGGGAACTTGCTTCATCAGTCAGGCTGTTCAGAAAGTATCTCGGGCACGGGAAGCTCTCATTTTCCTGGTGGAAGAGAGAGGCTAAAATTCTTCTTCATTCTATTAAAACTGGAAAACCTGCAGTGTGGAGGCTTCCCCTGATTCTTGGAGAATTGAAAAAACCAGTGAAAACAGTTGATCTTTCAGAAGAAGTGAGGTCTGTTGTGTTTGGAGAGCCTCTGGATTATCCCAGGCCCAGAACACGCAGCAGCTCAAAAGGTCCTGGATGGAGCGGAAACCATGCAGCTCCATGGGCAGGTATTAAAACACGGGGAAAACCTGTTGACCTCCGACTTACAGCAGGCGAGCACGCTGTAACCGGGGCTGTATCCGGACCAGGCGGTGATCTGCTTACACGATTCTGTATTTCACCGGGGAAAACACAACATGTAAAACTGGCAGAGACTCCATCCGTTGTTTACATTCACTGTGATTCTTCCTCAGACAGGGTGGAGGTGCTTAGTTTGAAGGAGAACAATGCATACAGGCATTGATGGATTGTTTTCATACGCTGTATTCTTCCACGAATGAAGGAGGTTGTGTAATGAAAAAAAGGAAATTTGTATACACCATCAATCAGGATGTTTACAGCAGTTTGTTGGAAATGCTGAAATTGCTTAGACAGATGCGGAACACTGGCATGAACTGGCAGAAACTTCATCTGTTGCCACGCTCATAACAGTTTCCACACTCCATGAAGAACCGTGTATGCAATATGAGCCTTGTTCGACCCTTCGGTTGCCAGTGAATTGTAGCTGCCTGCATCCACAGTTGTGTCAACAGACTCGGTAACCCACGAGCTGCCGTTCCAGAATGTATAATGAAGAGCAAAGTCGTTCCTAAACTGAGCGATTCCAGTTATTTTCACTTGTAGAACCATAACTTCCAGCGGATTTACCGTCAAAATTTTATTCTATGCGCCCGCATGAACCATTCCAGTAAAAAGAGCAGTAAATCACACGCATATTGTTCTTGCATCGGTATATAGAGTATTTCAGGATGCAACTCTGCATCTGCTTATACTCAAAGCGTACCGATTTGACGGTGGCTCAGTTCAGGGCCAGATGAATTTTATTGGTGGGTTGTTGCAGCGTTCCCAGAGGGTATTGAACTCTAGTTTTTTCATTATTGAGGCCGTGACTTTTAAAATAGATGAGAAATACCGCTCGGTAACATTTTTCCATGAGACAATACGGTGTCCGGAGAGCAATGACGCTGGACAAAACACCTATTGCTCGTCCCATCTACTCTGCAAACGCACTAACCTGTAGGTGTCACCACCGTTATTGGATACTACATTTTCACCGGAATAAATAAAAGAAGTGATAATATCATATTGTCTGTTCATTTACTCGGGTTAATGTTGAAAGTAAGGTATGTTGATTAAGTAGCTCATACCTTAAGAGCTAATCTACGACAACAAATCTATTAGATAATGAAAGCTCTCCTAAGCGAAAGTGGACAATGTAGACACCCGGCGAGAAGACACCAAGCATTAGTGTCTGGCTACCAGATTCATAGTTAGTTTCTCCGAACGCTTTAACCAGTCTTCCTGATAAATCAAAAACAATAATCTCCACAGGAACAGGAAATAAAAGATTAAGTTCAGCTTCAACAGGACCGGTGGAAGGATTGGTTATGATGCGGGAATATGCTTGTGAGAATGATGAGTGGAACTCAGCTGTTCCGCCAGAAGAATAGAGTATTTGTACATCCTTGAGATGTGGTGTCGTATCAGAGTTTGCAGTATACAAAACAGCTCTGTACTGAACATAGTTTGCTGACTCATCCAGAACTCCATTAAGACTTCCCGGTTGCATAAAAATTTCTGACCAGGGACCCATCTCATTGTAATCATCTGATGCTCTTATCTGGATACCAATTGATGTAAACCGGGGAAGTACCTCACTGAAATATAGGTAGGCCCATGGAGTCAAGCTTAACTGAGTATCCAGAATGCTTGATTCGAGAATACCGGAATCAGGATAAACAAAGGAAGTTAAATTATAATTTGGATTGGTCTTAGAATTGTGCATTGCAACTGGAAAAAGAAGAATCTGCCCGGGAATGGCATAAATATCAATCATTGTGGATGACATGAACTCATCCTCGAAATCAAAGACAGGACCCGATACTCCTGGTCCACCAGACCACTCTGTCTGGATTGCCACCTGGGCAAACAAAAGTGAGCTGAGAAGTACAATAAGTGATGCAAAAAGCTTCATAAAACCTGCCAAGCAATAGGAATCTCGATTTCAAACCGTTCCGGGAGTTTTCCCGAAATAGCATATTCACCCCATTAAAACCTGCGATTCCTGCCTGAAGCTGACCATACTACCTGAAACAACCCACCGTCAATGAAATGACCAATCTGCAATCACTCGATACCCTATATTAAAAACATAAGAACACCTGCCCCCTGAAGCCGGATCCGAGAGATTACCCAGCCTCTTCGGTTGCTGCTGTACCGTCTGTAATACCGTCAATCAGGATGTTTACAGCAGGCTGTTGGAAATGCTGAAATTGCTCTTGACTACACTATTTTAATGTATATACTTAGGCTATACACTGGAGGAGTGATTGTATGCTTGCAAAAATTCAAAAATGGGGAAACAGTCAGGGGATTCGATTTACAAAAAAACTACTTGAAGATGCACAACTTGGTGTGGGTGATGAGGTAGATATCAATGTCAGGAACGGTGCTGTGATTGTGAAGCCAGCAAGAAAGATTCGTGGTCGATACAGCCTTAAAGACCTGGTTGCGCGTATTCCTGAGAATCTGGAAACTGATGAACTGGACTGGGGAGAACCGGCAGGCAGAGAGGTTTGGTAAATGGCTGCCTATATTCCGAGGCAGGGGGACATAATTGCAGTTTCATTTGATCCACAGTCAGGACATGAACAGAAGGGGCGCCGTCCGGTATTTGTTGTAAGCAAAGATCTGTTCAACCGAAGTACAGGAATGGCCATTGTCTGCCCTGTTACAAACACCAAAAGGGATTATCCATTTCATGTGCCAATTCCTGATACCAGCAAACTTACTGGTTTCATAATGGTCGAGCAGGTGAAATCAGTTGATTTCCGTGCTCGTCGCGCAGAACGTATCGAAAGCGGAAAAGATGAATTGCTCTCAGAAGTGCTTTCCATTCTGGATGCCTGTATCTATTGAGCCGGTGGCAGTGTCTGTAAAACTGGCAGAGACTCCATCTGTTGTTTACATTCACTGTGATTCTTCTTCAGACAGGGTGGAGGTGCTTACAGTTTGAAGACTACTGGGGAAAACAATGCTGCTGTGATGCTGGCAGGCTACACAGCCTGGGCGGCCGTTAACCTTTTCAACGGGTTTGCTGTTTCTTCTCTGCCTTTGCTCGGGCTGTTTACCCTTCTGGGTTTGGCTGGGGGAACTGCCATGTTTCCTCTTGTGCTTGGCTGTTCAGTGATCGGTCTTCTCTCCCGGGAGTTCATGCCCTGGGCACTGCTGGTGGCCGGTATGGTTGCCACTGTGACCGGAAAACAGATGAAACTAAGGATTACCGGTTTTATTGTGGTTGTATCAACACTGTGGTTTCTGCCGATTTCGCTTTCCGTTCCACTGGCAGTAACTGCTGCTGTGGCCGCTCTTACAGGGTGGAGACGCTATAAATACCTGCTCATTCCTGCAGGTTTTGTTTTTTCGGTGTTTTTTACCGGTCTACCCGGGCAGTTGCCTGCAGCTCCGGTTGTGGCCAGCTCATCCATTTCAGATGGTATTCTGTCATACAGTATTCCAGAGCTCAATACATCTGTTACAGAAGTTTTGCTTCCCGCTCCGTTTGAAGGTACATGGGCTGTGTGGATTGCCATTGAAGCAGGCGGTGTCAGAGATTCAATTCCCATGATGGCCGTTGAACTCCGTGAAGAAATGCTGATACTTCCTGCAGGAACAGACACACTCAGTTTTACAGTAACTCCCGGTGATACACTCACCGTTTCACTGCTTAAGGAATTCGAGCCGTTCAATCATACTGCAGTTCACGCTTCTTC
>QNDR01000024.1 GCA_003646025.1 Candidatus Fermentibacterota bacterium | reverse complement strand
TCGAGTATTGAAAAACCTGAAAAGAAGGGTTGCTGAGATGGGTTTCAAGATGATTCCGGATCAAAACCAGGAAAACGCATCTCTTGACGGGGCAACATGTTAAATTTTAAGTTACTTGGAAGAATAACCTGAAGCAATATAATTTACAGGTATCTGGTCAGTTTATGATTACAAACCTTAAAGAATCATTGTTGCTTCCGGATGTGAGACGGCACACATAGATTCCGGATGGCAGCTCTCCAATAAGAAGTTGACGAACTCCATCACCCGGCTTGCCCGTTTCCCCGGCTACACGTCGTCCAGAGACATCATAAACAGCAAGTTCAATGGTTTCCGTGCTGGAAGGTATGTAGGTTATAACAGGGAAGGCAGTCGGATTCCGGGAAATCTGTAGAATCGATGGGGCATCAGCATTCAGCCGGGTTTCAGTGTCTTCGATTCCTGTAACATTCCAGGAAATTGATACTTCTTCAAGTGTGGGATCGGCTCCGCCAGGAGACGCTGACAGCAATGCGCGGTACTGGACATACTGGTGTCCCTGCTGGAGAATTCCTGTCAGACTGCAGGGGGCTGAAAGGGTGTCTGACCACGCTCCCATTTCTGATGGGTTATTCGAGGCACGGACCTGGAACGATACATCTGTGCCATCTGGTTCCGTGGCATTCCATAGAAGACTGTCCCATTCAGCCTGCGCCTGTATGTCGAGAATACTTGACTCCAGGAAACCTGTCAGGGAGCCGATATCCCACCAGCAGAGTTGTGTTGAGAGGTAGCCGCCCGAGATTATATCGGTACGACCATCAGTATTGAAGTCCCCTGCAGCTACATGATAACCTGCATATTCTGCTTCCAGCAGATGGCTGGTCCAGTTCAAACCGGAATTGTCTGTGTTCTCATACCACATAAAATCAGTAGAGAAGATAGCAGATCCTGCTATATCCATGTCCCCGTCAGTGTCGTAGTCTCCTGCGGCAATATCAAACACATCCGGAAAAACATCTGTTACAGTGTGAAGCGGCCACAGTTCGGAAAATACACCGGTATTCTCGTACCATTCAATAGTGTTTG
This sequence comes from Candidatus Fermentibacterota bacterium, assembly GCA_003646025.1. GTDB lineage: Bacteria > Fermentibacterota > Fermentibacteria > Fermentibacterales > JCC-6 > Sabulitectum. Next base: position 27,366 of record QNDR01000024.1, on the reverse strand, counting down.
TGTGCCAGGAGCCGGATAGAATATCTGTGTCACCATCTCCATCTATATCTTCTGCAGCCAGAGAGGTGGGCTGAATCGAATCCTGAAGAATCCGACCGGTCCATGCTGATCCGCTACCCAGGTTCTCATACCACACGATCTGATCCATGTTGTCTGAAGCCACGACAACATCTGGTTCTCCGTCACCGTTAATGTCGGTGGCAATGCAGGAGCCGGGATCAAAGGTGGAGGAGATTAAATGTTCAGAGAATACTCCGGCGTTGTTCTCCCACCAGGTTATTCTGGTCTGATAACTGGTTACCGCTAACAGGTCCGGATCTCCATCATTGTCTATATCTTCAGCGTCCACATCCCGGCACTGCACGAATGATCCGGTGATAAGGTGCTCTACCCAGTTCCCGCTGAAACTCCCTGGATTTTCCCACCAGGTAAGTTCATTGTCAAGATAACTTCCTCCCAGAAGATCCGGATCTCCATCTCCGTCAACATCTCCCCAGTCCATTCCATCCGGATGACCAAAGTCATCGTCCACCAGGTAGCGGGTCCATGAATCTCCACTTCCATCAATGTTTTCCCACACGAAGATATCTGAACCTTCAAAGGCTGCCCCTGCGGCGTCCATATCGCCGTCGCCGTCCAGGTCAACCGGGAAAGCATTTCCAGGAAAAGACACATAATGGTCCACCCAGTAGCGAAGATCTGCACGTCCGGCACTCAGTTCACCAGATACCGACGAGTTTACACTGGTGTCCATATAGTATGAAGTGCCAAGATCCAGTGCAGGTCCCTCCACACCGGAACCACCCGACCAGTCGGTCTGGGTTACGGAACCGGAAAGTGCAGGGCTGCAAATTACAAACAGCAGGGCAAGTGTACCCAGGGAAGAACGCGGGGCGACATATTTTTCATAGGATGGCTTCTGAATTGAAACTATCTGCAGATAAAAATGGCTGTTCCGCATAGTACTATCCCTTACTATGACAGTTAAATATCGCAGGTAAACTACTGACAGGATTACTCGTGAAGGAACTCAACAGCAAGATACATCCCGGTCCAGAGTAACCGTACTTTGTGTAAACCTGAATCACTGACGTAAGCTGTTCCCTGTATGGAACAGGGCTTTCCTGCGGCATACTTCTCAAGAGGCTGGAAACAATGTACTATCAAATACAGCAGACAGCTGCGGACACAGGAGTAACTGTATTACTACTGAATTGCGTCTGCTGAAGTTCTAGAACTGGTAGTAGATTCCAGCAAGTATATTATTCGGTGCAGTCACTCTGAAGTCTGTTCTTTCATATCCATAGTCGGTGTTGTTAGCTTCAATTATTGTGGATTCAACCTTTCTGTAATTTATTCCGAACTGTGTATGCACAAAAAGGTTCTGTACTCCGGGAATACTCAGGTCGATTCTTGCAAGAGGAGAGAATATTCTGGCTGAAGTCTCAAGCTTATCAGACCCGTTTTCCTGCTCAAATTCTATGTCGCTATAGATAAATCTTGCTCCAAGAGAAAGAGATACACAGTCATTGCCTGCTATTCTGTAGAATGCACCCAACCCGTAGGCCTGAACTGTTTTATTGAAATAGCTGGGAAACGGACTTGTTGCATCTTCTGAATACACCTCAGATTCCCATCCAAAATTAACCTCAAAGTTGAGAGATGTTCCAAGTTTTTGACCGACAGTAAGCATATAGATACTTTCATCGGTTTCAAGTTGAAATATATATTCATTTGAGTATGCCGGAACTGTGGTATTGAAAAAACCAACAGAAACTGCTGACGCTGTTGAGACCAGAAACACTGAAAAAGTAAGTAATAACCTCATTTGATCCTCCTTGATTCCTGCTTGTTTAATAACGACTGTGCTGTTGTAATTACATCGCTGAGTTTGGCTGTATAGATCCCTCCTGGCAGATCTATCGTACCAAACCGGGCGTATTATCAGAAACAGTTGCAGTTCCAGCAAACCTGCCTGCTATATAATGAAAAGCTGTTTCAGAAAATAGTCAGGAGTATGTTCGCCAAAAGGAAACAGAACAGTTAATAGAGATTTAAGGAACAGCACCTGAATATGTTGCTGCTGATACACCACATTGACAGACGGAGCCCCTGAATGTAACGGGAGGTGTGAATAATAATTATATTTGATGTAACGTGTGTTTCTATCTAAATGAAAGGTTCGAATAATGAGATACATTCTTGTCTCCGGAATTATGGTTTGCGCCGCTGTTGCTTCCACCGTGGAAATCGGTACAATGCAGACCGCTGTTACCACTCCCTTTTCATGTTGAGGAGATGCTCAGCACTGCCAGGTGGTAGTATTGCAGGAAGACATTGAAACCGCGTTCGGAATCAGTAGCATTACCCTTGAACTTCCCTCAGACATGATGGCTTCCTATGCTAAGGAAATTTCTCTGAGCATGGCTAATGTGGAAAATGATATTCTTTCAGAAACATTCAGTGAAAACTATCTGCCGGGGTCCCTGGTGGAAGTATTTTATCTGGATTCCCTTTTTCTAACAGACGGAACCGTTACGACAGAGCTTGTGCTGGAGCTTGATACCCCCTTCTTTTACAATGGAGTAGACAATCTACTCATTGATTTTTACTATCCAGACGGCAGTTGCTGGTGCGGTAACTACGGGTGGAATACAGGGACGGCCAGATGTGTTTATAATAAGTTTTATCCCGGTACTGGTGGAGGCCCGACAGGGTTGGTTTCAGACTGGATTCCCTACATGGTGCTCGAGGGAACTCAAAGCCTTGAGCAGAACACATTTGGTGCAGTTAAAGTGATTCTGGGTGGAGACGCGGATTGATATTTAGAGATCTTTTAAGGTGAAAGAGTCAGGCAGCTGGAATCGATATTGATGGTATCCGGGAAAAGACATATGGCTGAAATGACTTAGCCTTGTGCATGAACGGGAATAGAGTCACTTATGTTTGCTGATGACTACGGGGCCAGCTTAAGGGACTGATCGTTTTTCAGACATTTTGTTAAATATTCGATTGGAAGGAGTTATTTTGAAAAAGGTCTCAAAAGATTTTCTTGGCAGGCTTCTTGGGGAAGCCAGCCCATCCGGTTATGAGAACTCGGTTTCTGCCATATGGCGGGATTATGCAGGGGAATTCAGCCATGAAGTCAAGGGAGACTACCATGGTAACTCCTATGCGACCCTTAATCCAGGTGGCAAAGTCTCCGTTTACATGTCCGGCCATATAGATGAAATTGGACTGATGGTAAAGTCCATCACAGAGAGTGGATATCTGAAAATAGCTCCTGTAGGTGGTGTGGATCCTCATGTAATAGTTGGTCAGAGAGTGTACGTTCACACGAAGAAAGGACCGGTGTTTGGTGTACTGGGCAGGAAGGCCATACACCTTCTAAAACCGGACGAGAGGAAAAAGGTCTCTGAAATAAAAGACTTGTGGATAGATATAGGTGCGAAGAACCGCAAGGAAGCAGCGAAGATTGTAGCCATAGGAGACGTTGCCACAATAGCTGTCGGGTTCAAAAAGCTCAGGAAATCAATTTACGTAGCACGCGGATTCGATAACAGAGTTGGGTCATTCGCAGTTATTGAAGCCCTGAGACTTCTTGCAGGAAAAAATGATCTTGTCCATAAGGTAACTTCCGTTGCGACTGTTCAGGAGGAGATCGGTCTCCGAGGAGCCATCACCAGTTCCTACAATGTGAATCCACAGATAGCTTTTGCGGTTGATGTTACACATTCATCAGATATACCGGGTATAGACAAGGACCTGTTCGGGGACATAAAGCTGGGTGACGGAGCTGTTATTGCAAGGGGGCCAAACATAAATCCTCGACTGTTTGAGCTTCTTGTGAAGACAGCGGAAGACAACAGTATTCCATACAAAATAGTCGCTGAGAGCCGGGGAACAGGCACTGACGCGAATGCCCTTCAGTTGTCAAGAGGTGGCGTGGCCACTGCTCTTGTAAGCATTCCAAACCGGTATATGCACACACCAGTGGAGGTTGTTTCCCTCGATGATGTTGAAAATGTGGTGAAGCTTCTGGCTGAAACCATAGCATCCATCAGGTCAGCCGAAGATTTTATTATCTGACTCGAAAAGAGGTTCCTGGAGTAAGTTCCGGGAACCCTTTTTTCTCAGGAATATTCGCAGCGCAGGAATGTTTTGATTCTGTGAGGAGAGATATGAGTGAAATGAAAGTTGTTGGCACATACAGCAGCAGGTACGAGGCGGAGATGTCCAGTGAGCTTCTTCAGGAACAGGGAATTCAATCGATTATATCAGCTGACGACTGTGGTGGTCAGCTCATGGGACTCTCTCCTATACTGAAGAATGGTGTGAAACTGATGGTCAGCGAGGAAGACAGTGCAGAAGCACTGAAAGTTCTGGAGGTTCTTGAACAGGAGCAGTAAACGGAAGACTGGTTCTTTTGTGAGCCGGTTGTTCACTGCCGCATTGTGCAGGTGCGAACAAAACAGCTGTATCCGAGTATACAGAGTATCACTCACAGAGAAAGGTACAGTATGGGTATTACAGTTATTCTGGCAGTTGTTCTTGTCTCTGTTCCTCAGACCGATGATTCTTTTGCTGCTGGAGCTGACTCATCGAGTGTTGTTGATTCAATAATTGCCCAGGCCATTTCCTACCTTGGTGTTCCCTACGTTTACGGGGGAACTGATGAGAACGGTTTTGACTGCAGCGGGCTGGCATACAGAGTTTTTAACGACAACGGGGTCAGTCTGCCGAGAACAGTTACTGCAATAGGAGAGATGGGTGTTGCAGTGAGCAGAGACAGCCTTCAGCCGGGGGATCTGCTTATTTTTCACAACCCCACTCACACAGGCATCTATATCGGTGATGGTGAGTTTATACACTGTTCCTCCTGGCAGGACAGAGGTGTGGTCATTACAGAAATAACACAATCGAATTACGCAAGACGGTACTTTGCGGCAAGAAGAGTCATCAACGAGTAACCCGGTCTTTCTCAGTCTTCGGCAAGCACAATTATCATATCTTCTTTTGAGTACATGACTTTCTCGCTCTTATCGGGATTAACCACCACACCATAGCCCCTGTCGGGATTGCTTCTGTGGGCGTTTATTCTGTATCCGATTGCAGTCTCGCCGAGCTCTGAGGCGCTTGTGACCACGGTGTAGAAGTTCACAGGTTTGGCACAGGACACATACCTTCGTGCGGGTTTCAGATAAATTTCCGAGCCTTCAGGATCAAACAGGTCCCAGAACAGAGAGCTGAGATCTTTGTTCTCTGATATCTGCGTAAGCAGCAGGCTCAGAAGCTGGTCACTGACTATGTAGTCATCTGCTCCGGATATTTCTGCAAGATTTCTGTTGCGGACATCACGCATTTCGCTGATAAGAGAAAAGTGGCTTCCGAGCTTATCCGCAATATCTCTGATGTGCAGCAGAGTCATCAAAGTAAGGGCATCGGCTGATTGAACATCAAGACTGTCGGAGTAGCTGAGAAGAATTATGTGGTTGTACTGCTGAATGGAGAGATTCTCAAGAAGTCTGCGGTCGGAAGTGTCTCCCTGCATGGATGTTACTGTGAGATTCCTGAGATCTACAGGCGGTTCGGGACTGCACAGGCTGTGGTCTGCAACCAGAGTGAGGCTGGAGCCTGCAGGCAGGTAGCTGGAGAGTTCTTTGATGATAATAGATGCCCTCCAGTTCCATCCGAGCATGATAATTCTGTCTGGTTCACCGGATTCATATGCAGCATGAAAGATTGATTCCATGTCTGTATTGACTGCGGTTTTTCCGGAGAGAACAACTGTATCGTCGTCTTCCGACACTGCGATAATTGAGTCGCCTTCTTTGATTACTGTATTCATAGGAGGGTTAAGAACCGGCTGTTTTCCTTCAGCTTTCAGGCCGATCACACTGCTCGTCTCATACCTGAGGAGCGCTTCCCTGTAAGATATCCCCGTAAGCAGCGGCTCTTCCTGAAAATAGATCTCGTCTCCATCGTAATCCAGCAGTTCCTGATAGATTACCGAAAGACCGGATTGAAGGCATGTCTGCGCAACCATTCTGGCGATAATATCTCCTGCAAGTATTACCTCGGCCTGATCCCCGCCGACTATCTTTGCAACCTGGATGTTATCCGGGTTGTTGATCAGGGCGACCATGTGAACCGGGTTTTCTCTCAGTTTGGAACTGGTGTTAATTGCCAGCATGATCTTGATTACCTCAGGGTCGGGGTTGTCTGAATCCGATGAAAGAATAATTATGGATTTTGAAGTATGAAGGCTCATGAGTTCAAGATCACCTGGTTCAACAGGTTTGCCTGTTCTGCAGACCACTCTTGTGTTGGCAGTGTCTGGAACCTTGTTTCGTATCTCGTCTTCCATCTCAATTTTGTCTTTGTCTGCCATAATAGCAACGCAGGGATTCTTCTGGTTCTCATTTGCAATAGAGAGTTCCGAAATGATAGTGAAAACCTGCTGTGACCAGCCCAGGATTACAGTATGACCTGTTTCCACAACCCTGGATCGGCCTTTCCTTAACGATTCAAGACGGGCTTCGAGCCCGGTTGTAAGTATACCTATAAGCGTGCTGAAGATAAAAATACCACTGAAGGTTACAAGAAGCATGCTTAGAAGAAACCCCGCTCCTCCCTGGTCACCACCGATGGTTCCCGGATCCATGGTTCTCATGAGGCTCATCCAGAGCAGTGTGGGAAAACTTTGATTTTCAGGTGCAATTCCCGTTAAAAGGACAATAGTGGAGAAAATCAGAATAAGCACTGCAGAAAGCATTCCCAGCCAGATAATGAGGCCTGCGGTACCCCGGGACATCATTGTGTCGAATGCGTATCTGAATCTGTCTTTGCGAGAAAACCTGCTGCTCATGCGCCTCCCCCCGGTGTAAATGTAACTTGTATTCAGGTACCGAAATTAACTGTTCAGCAGGGGAGAAGCAATTCCCCTCTCGCGGCACACTTCAAAGAATGATTCCAGATCGGATCTGGAGAGGATACTTTTTCTTATAGACTGTGATTCTATTCTGGAAAGATTTGACTGCAGCAGATCCAGAGTTTCTCTCAGCACGTCGATGGCTTCTTCATGTCTGTCCTCTTTTTCAAGAGCTCTGAACAGGTTCCAGTGCATGAAAACAATCTCATCCGGGCTTGCGTTCTCCACCATGGTTATGGATTGTTTTATCATTTCAGTAGCTCGATGAGTGCTTTCCGGATCATCTTTAGTAAGGCCCAGCAATACACCCTGCAGGTGCATAAGCAGACTTCTGTTAGAGGTGCTGGAATCTTCATCTCTTATATCGGCCAGAATTTCTCTGCTCTTTCGGTAATCTCCCATTGCCAGATGAGCCTTTGCCATGTTCAACTCTGCACTTTGCTGCATTTCAATACAGCTTAGTTCCCCGAATATCTGAGATGCGTTCAGAAAATACTCTGCAGCTCTGCTGCCCCTGCTTTTTACCATGGCCAGCTTTCCAAGACCCAGTTGACCATAGGCCATGCCAAGCCGGTTCTCTATTCTACTGTTAAGTTCGATGTACATCTGGAAGTATCTTTTTGCAAGATCCAACATGTTGAGGTGTGTGTAGGTTTCAGCAAGATTGTAGTATCCAATGGCGAGTCCCAGCTGATCCCCCAGCTGACCGTTGAGTTTTATTGTCTGTTTCAGGCTGTTCAGCATTGTATTATAGTCGCCGCTCTGTGTGTAGAGATCGTGCATGTTGTTCAGAATCAGAGCTTCGCCTTGTGTATCTTTTTCACGGACACAGATTTCAAGAGCCTTTTCGTATTCTTCAAGAGCAGTTTTCCAGGAGCCTGTCTCGGTCTCTATGTCTGCCAGTCGGGCAAAATACATTCCTTCAAGAGATTTATCAATTCCATCTGTATGCCTGTCCAGAAGCTCTCTTACCGTTTTTAGATTTTCCCTGGCATCGTTCTGCTTGTTCTGGAGCAGATTGATGAACGAGGTTTCAAGAAGAGCACCGGCCATGTTGTTTATGCAAAATCCATTGAGCTCAGATGCTTCATTTCCAACTGAAATAGTCTTGTTGAAATAGTGTAAAGCACTGGGATAATCGCTTTTGCGTTTGTAGTTTCTCCCCAGTCTGTGATATATGGCACACATATCCATCGGATCGCTGGCAAGTGAGATGGCTTTTACCAGATATTTCTCAGCCAGATCTGCTTTGCCGGTGATGGAGTAGAGTATACCGGTGTTGATATGAGCTTTGAGATAGGTTTCCGGGTCGGCAGTATCCGGAGAAACCCTGTTCAGGTATTCCTGATACCAGTGTATGGAATCAGAGTGAAGTCCCCAGGCGAATGTTGCTCTGGCAGCTTTTTCAGCGTATTCAAGTGCTTTATCATTGTTCCGACTGTTACAGAAGTGACGGGCTGTTTCCGTGATAACACTGTTTTCTTCCGGGTATTTACCAGATGCCAGGAAGCTGGCCGTTTTCTCGTGAAGCAACTGTCTGAGAGAGGGAGAAATTCTGGAAATCAAGAGACTTTTCATAACTCCGTAAGAAAAGGTGTATCTCCTTCCATCGTCTTTCAGCAGTCCCAGATCCACAAGCCGATCCAGAGTTTCTGCAAGCGTATACTCGTCTTTTGATGTCAGTTCGCACAGCAGCTTAAGGTCGAGAAGTTCTCCTGCCAATGCTGCCCTCTTAAGAATAGCAAGTTCATCTTCGCTGCAACTCTCTAGCATTATCTCTATAACAGGGGTAATGTCGCCGGGAAGTTCTTCCTCTTCCGGTTCTTTCCATACGCAGACTTCTCCCTTCCCTACACTCAGATATCCGAGTTTTAACCCCCAGCTTATCAGTTTTCTCAGGAACAGAGCGTTGCCGCCGCTCTGTCTCATCAGATAGTTCTGTACCTCATCTGGAATTGCTGGTGTTTTCATCGCGAAAAATACCATAGTTCTTACATCAGGCTGAGTAAGAGGCTCGAGGTGAATTCTCTTCGAGGGAACGCTTGTCCAGACCGGTTTCAGATATCTGAAGATGTTCTGATTCCTGCTGACTGCAATGTACAGGATATTTGCATCAGGTACTGTGGAAATAACTTCTGAAGCAAACTGGATACTTCTTGCTGAAGCCCAGTGCAGATTATCCAGAACAATGGAAAAGGGGGTAATCCTGGAAATTTCTTTCAGAATCAGACCCAGATCCCGCCGGTATCTGGCTTTTTCTTCCTCGGGAGTTGCCGCCACTGTTCTTTGTTTCGCTGTGAAGCTGAACTCTGAAAGTTGTTCAGCTGTAGAGTGCTCTACTGCTTTTACAGTATTTTTAAGATTGTAAAGCTGGTTCTCGGTAAGATGTTCCAGAGCTTTCCTGATGGTGTTGATTACAAGGAAACTGTATTCCTGAAAAACGGGATGAGACTCTGTTGTGAATGTCGGGATGCTTTTGAACTGAGAATAGTTGAGAAGTTCTTCAAGAAGCTTGGTTTTTCCTGTACCGATGAAACCGGTGAGTAAACAGAATCTGGCTGAATCCTCAATTGCCTCGTTCACCAGCTCACGGAGCTGATGGAGTTCGTCTCTTCTTCCCACCATGTGTGAAAAATCGGGCTCCACGTTTTTCAGGAATTCCAGGTCATCTGCCAGAACAAACCGGCCTCTTCCGGTCTCCTTCGCGTGGTACAGGGCCTGATCTGCCATAGAGATAAGGTTTGAAAGATCAGCATCATCTGATTTACTCTGGGCAATACCCATTGAAACGCTGACTTTCAGCCCGCCGGGGAATTCTCTCTTCCGCAGTTCGAAAAGAAGCCGCTGAGCAAGGTCCAGAGCATTGTCTCCACTGGTATCCGGAAGAATTACAATGAATTCATCACCGCCGAATCTCAGCGCCTGATCGCCTCTCTTCAGATTGTATCTTATAGTCTGACCTACATGTGAAAGCAGGTCATCTCCAGCAAGATGACCGTATATATCATTCACAAGCTTGAAGTGGTCTATATCCAGCATTACAAGAGACCATGGATGTTCCCTTGCAGAAAATTGCCGGCTTAGACCCGGCAGTGCTGATCTGTCGTTAAGACCTGTAAGAGGGTCAATTCCGGTTCCATTTGTCCGCATGTTCATTAAGTCACCGGCTGTGTTCCTGGAAGCATTGTCTCGCACCCCCTCTGTGAATGCTCGTATCATAACATAAAATAAGCATTTTTCATTCCAGAGCATAAAGCAATATTATAAATACAGACTATCAATCAACAGTGGTTGCAGCAGCGCTGGCAGAGAAAGAAAAGGAAAAGTACTGTCAGCTGTTGTTTGTTTTCACTGTCAGCATGTAGTATTGAATATATGCAGCTCTGTGTAAGGAGTTCTTTTGCTACAGTACAAAAGGCCATCGACGTACCTGATCGGGCTTTCTCTTGTTTTGTTTTGCCTTGGTTTTGTTATGGCTTACTACGTTTATACAACAGTTTCGAACCTGAAGTACGACGCAAAGATCATCAACGAAACCGGAACTATCAGAGGCTCCATACAGAGGGTAACCAAACTGGTTCTTTCCGATTCGCCTGAATCTCCCTATGTAATATTCAACGACATCAACGGGTTGTTCGATCATTTTATTTCTGAAGGCGGCGGGAACAGGCACAGCGGAGTCCGTGAGGCTGTATATCATGGAATCGTGGAGCTGAGAGAGAAGTGGAATATTCTGGAAACACTGTTAGTGGAATTCAGACAAACTCCCTCAAGACGACTTGAACTTGAAATAGTAGCTGAAAGTGAAGTATGCTGGTTCGCGGCAGATTCTGTTGTTTTTGCAGCGCAGTCTGCTACAGAATGGAAAGTAGGGGAATTCAATCACTTCTACAGAATTCTCATACTAAATGCGCTGACCGCTATTCTGGTTATTGTTCATGTTGTCCTGTATGTGCGGAAGAAACTGGAGTTCGAGTCATCCCATGACTCCGTCACCGATCTCCTCAACAGAAGAGCCTACGACAGCATGATTCGATCTGAAATTGCAAGAAGTACCAGGTACAGCTCGAAACTCTCTCTGATACTGTTCGATGTGGATAAATTCAAACACATCAACGATACCAGAGGCCACGGAGCCGGTGACAGGGTTCTGGTTGAACTTGCTCAGGAGATAAAAAGTACAGTTCGGGAAACAGATTTGGTTTTCAGAACAGGGGGAGACGAATTTGCCGTAGTCTGCCCGGAAACAGAGATCAGTGGTGCGTTTCAGCTGGCAGAGAAGATCAGAAAAACAATAGAACTCCAGTCTGCAACAGACTGGATTGCCTGTACCGTAAGTCTGGGGGTTGCAGAATACCAGTCAGGAATTTCGCCCAAAGAGTTTTACCATCAGGCCGATCAGGCATTGTATGCAGCGAAGAACGGAGGGAGAAACCGCGTAGAAACCTGGAACTGACATTCATCTGCGTTTTAACTTCTGTTACTTTCTTTTACCTCTTAACTTTGCCCACGAGTCTCTCAGGGTAATAGTTCTGTTGAAAACCATCTTTTCCGGAGTAGAGTCCGGATCAATACAGAAGTAACCCTTTCGCTCAAACTGACAGGTATATCCAGGTTCTCTGTTCTGCATATGGTTTTCCACCATGCAGTGTCCCGCGGTGTTCAGGGAATCGGGATTAAGAGCAGATGTGAAATCTTCTCCATCTTCAGTGTCCATGGGGTTTTCAATGTTGAAAAGCCGGTCGTAAAGCCTTACCTCTGCCGGAAAGCTGTGGTGTGCAGATACCCAGTGAAGCGTTCCCCTTACCCTTCTTCCGTCAGGGGCATTCCCGCCTTTTGATTCCGGGTCGTAGGTACATCTGATTTCTGTAATATCGCCGGCATCGTTTTTTGTAACTCCGGTGCAGGTTACCAGGTATGCGTAACGCAGTCTTACTTCCCTGCCAGGTGCCATTCTGAAAAACTTTTTCGGAGGGTTTTCCATGAAGTCTTCCCGTTCAATGTAGAGTTCTCCTGTGAATGGCGTAGAGCGGGTACCTGCGGAATCGTCTTCCGGGTTCACCACGTAATCAAAGTATTCAGTTCTGTCCTCTGGATAGTTTTCTATCACAAGTTTCACAGGGTTGAGAACAGACATGACCCTGGGGGCTGTTTTGTTCAGCTCTTCTCTGATACTGTGTTCCAGCAGTGCGATGTCCACAGTGCTGTTTCTTTTGGCCAGACCGATAACAGAGCAGAAGTTGTTTATTGCCGAGGCTGGAACTCCTCTGCGGCGAAGCCCGCTGAGGGTTGGCATTCTAGGATCATCCCACCCGCTTACATAGTGTTCTTCAACCAGTCTTCTGAGATAGCGCTTGCTCACAACGGTGTAGCTGAGATTCAGTCTGGCGAATTCAATCTGTCTGGAACGAAAGATATCCAGCTTTTCAAGATACCAGTCGTAGAGTGGGCGGTTCACCTCAAATTCAAGGGTACACAGGCTGTGTGTAATGCCTTCTGTTGAGTCTTCAAGGCAGTGGGCAAAGTCGTACATAGGGTATATACACCAGCTGTTCCCGGTACGGTGGTGTGTTTTGTGCAGTATTCTGTACATAGCCGGGTCTCTGAGGCACATTGTCGGGCTGGTCATGTCGATTTTTGCCCTCAGAGTGCGGGTTCCTTCTGGAAATTCTCCAGCCTTCATTCTGCGGAAAAGGTCAAGGTTCTCCTCTACAGTTCTTTCTCTGTACGGACTGTTCCTGCCAGGTTCTGTAAGTGTGCCTCTGTATGTTCTTACTTCCTCTGAAGAAAGGTCGCACACGTAAGCCAGACCCATTGTAATCAGTTGTTCTGCAAGAAGGTACATCCGTTCAAAGTAATCTGAAGCAAAGTGGAGGCTGCTCCAGGTAAATCCGAGCCATCTCACGTCGTTTTTTATGGCTTCAACGTATTCCCTATCTTCTTTTACAGGGTTGGTATCGTCAAATCGCAGGTTGCACCTTCCGCCATATTCCTCTGCGATACCGAAATTGGTAAAAATGGATTTTGCATGGCCGATGTGCAGATATCCGTTGGGCTCAGGGGGGAACCTGGTGACAATCTCCGTGTGTTTGCCGGCAGCAAGATCAGCGTCAATTATCTCCCTGATAAAGTCTCTTGATTTTTCTTCCATATTAGTTCTCCCGTTGAATGATTAGTGTCAATCATAATCGAAATCAGATGCTGTCATCCATAACGCTCTGTACCTGATTTAGAAATGTACTCCAGGTGCTTCTGAACTGGTTGAGGGGGCGTGAATCCAGGGTACGCAACTCAAGGGTCATTCCCTTTGTGTTCAGTCTTACATCTGTGAATATTGTAGTGAAGTGCCCTAAAAAATCTTCGAATGACGGTATTGGACGGATACTTCCAAACGGTATACCTGTTTGAAGCTCCAGCGCCCGGAGAGCAAAGCAGACAAGTTTTTCAAACAGTACTTCGGAAGAGACGATCTCATTCGACCTGCTGCACCGGAGACCGCATCGTGACGGATCTGTTCTGTTCCAGATGTCTCTCCTCTGCTGTCCCATGGCAAATCCGTTCCTGCTACTGAGAATACACATCAATGTCCACAGTTTCAGCAATTCGTCAAAGCAGGTCAGTGAAGCGTGGAGATGAATTGCTGCAGTTCCCTTCATCATTTCTCTCCCTCTGTCACTGATCGTTCCCAGAAGTGAATGCAGATCATGGTATCTTCTTGCTTCGAGAACCATAGGTGCATCTGCCCGGTGGGGTATATAGGGTACCGGAATATAGTTTACAGATGTGGAATTTCTTATACCTGTCACTGTTCTGGTTATGATCTTCAGAAGGTTATCGAATTCCATGGTCGAGTTCTCCCCAAGGGGAGGGCTGCTGAATTCCAGCTGACCGCCGGGTTCAAAGGTAATGTACATACCTTCAGCACAGATAATTTTCCCATTTTTCTCATTGAAGCCGAGAAAGCCCAGAGAGTTTTTAACCCTTTGGAAATCATGCTTTGAAAGGGGCTCCTCTGCTATCAGCTCATACTCAAAACCGAATTCCCTTTTATCTCTGCCTGCTGTTCTTCTCTGTACAAGAGAACGAAAATCATCGCAGTATCTCAAACCGATCCTTCCATGAATTCTCTGTACCACAGAGAAAAAACAACAATTGAGAATATCTGATCACCTGCTGAGACCATGGTTTCCGGTCCCACTCCTGCTCCTGTTACCTCAAGCGCCAGTTTTCTTACAGTTTCCCCGTTCAGAATACCCTGTCTTTCCACTTCACCCCCAAGTATGATCTCTGTTATGAAGTCAGGAAGTGAATCCATTTTTGAAAACCAGTCTGCAACAGGTATGGTGAACGGTTTTTTAGGACGAACGGAAACACCGTCTGGCAGTATTCCGCAGCGTCTGAACGATTCACGGCAGATGTACTTTTCCTGACCAGTTTTCAGGTTGACTTTAAGATTTACAGGCAGTGAAGCCGAGAACTCGGCGAGTCTGTAATCCAGAAACGGAGTTCTTGTTTCAAGGCTGTGTCTCATACTCAGCTTGTCCAGACGAAGATTTACATAGTCCGGCAGTCTCGATTGAACTTCGATTGCCTGCATTGCCGATATTGGATTCATCCCGGAGGTAACCGATGGTGGAAGAATTGAAGTCATATTGACTCCAGGATAATTGACAAGTCCGAGGAGCTCTGCAGTTTCCGCATCTCCGAAAAGCTTTTCTGATGCAATGTGTTTCGTGATATGATCTTCCCCTGTGGTGTTAAGTCTTGAAGCCAGTTCCGGGACCAGAGTCAGCAGCCTTTTCTGTTCTCCAGTAGCAGCATGGGAAAACTCCAGTGCCGCAGCCTCAACAAGAAATTTTCTGTAGCCAGCAAATATCTCATCGGCACCCTCACCGGACAGAACCACCTTCAACCTGTGTCCGGCCAGGGAGCTTACCTGATCGGTTGGAACCATGGTGCCCAGGGAGACAGGTTCTTCGATAGACCTGATTATTCCGGGCAGTTCTGCAAGCTGATCGCTTACACAGTCTTGCTTTACCCATTCAGCTCTGCTGAACCGGTCTCCAGTGAGGGACAGGAATTCTTCAACATCATCTGTCTCATCGTACCTGCTTTCACCGAAGCCGATTGTGAAGAGTTTTATGGATGGCCTGTGCATGGCAGCAACTGCTGCAACAGCAGAAGAATCAATTCCTCCTGAAACAAAGCTTCCAACTTCCACATCACTTCGAAGTCTGATTTGAACGGCGTCTGTGAAAAGACGGTGGAATTCTGTTGAAGCATCCTGCAGAGAAATACTCCGCTGTTTTCTCGGGAATTTCCATTCCCAGTATCTCTTTGTCTCAAATCTTCCTGTCTCCGTGTCAAGAACAAGAATGCATGCGGGAGGCAGTTTGAATACATTTCTGAACATGGTCTGTTCACCTGGAATGTATCTGTAGGTAAAAAATACAGGCAGAAGAGACCTGTTGAATTCGCGACTGAACCCGGGTACTTCCAGAAGGGGCTTAACTTCACTTGCAAAGAAGAAACCATTCTGTGTTTCCGTGTAATAAACGGGTTTGATCCCGAATCTGTCACGAAACAGAATGAGTTTGTTTTTTGCCGGGTCATGAATGACACCTGCGAACATACCGTTCAGACTGTTGGGAAACTGTTCTCCCATGTGTCTGTAGGCATTAAGTGCAACTTCCATATCTCCTGAGGTATTGTAGTTTTGAGATGGAAGCTCACCTTTCAGTTCGATGTAGTTGTATATCTCGCCGTTACAGGCAATTGCCGTTTTGTCTGCCGGGGAAACAATTGGCTGCATACCTGTGGTCAGGTCAAGAATGGAAAGCCTTACAAACCCTATCCCCACTCTGTTCCGGACAAGAACTGCCGAATCGTCAGGTCCTCTGTGCTTCTGTAGATTTCCCATTGTCTGCAAAACTGCAGTGCCATGATCTTTTCCAAGTGACCCTGATACATAGCCACTGAATCCGCACATTTGATTCTCCTCTCAGAGGAACAATAGTGAATCGCAGAATAAATTCCAACAAAAGAGGTAGGGAATTAGGATTAATCATTGCGGTTTCTTCAGCCTCATTCGGAATGAGACAGACAAGAGGCTTTACCGGATGTAATTCAGTAGATTTGCACTGGTTCGCTGTGAGGAGGTGTTTTTGAAAGTTACAGTTGTAGGTGCAGGGCTTGCAGGGTGTGAGGCTGCTCTTCAGCTTGCCGACGCAGGTGTTGAGGTGGTTCTGTGCGAGATGAGACCGGGCATGCAGACTCCCGCCCACAAAACAGGTATGCCGGCGGAGCTGGTGTGTTCCAATTCTCTGCGCTCTGATCTCCTCAGAAATGCTCCTGGGCTTTTGAAAGAGGAACTCCGAAGAAGCGGTTCCTTTTTAATGAAAGCGGCAGACAGCTGCCGTGTTCCCGCCGGAGGAGCTCTGGCAGTTGACAGAGATGAGTTCAGCAGAACTGTTAAGGGAATGCTTGATGAGCACAAACTGATACTGCAGAAGGAGGAGGAGATAACGGAGATTCCCACAGGGCCGGTGATTATTGCAGCAGGTCCCCTTGCCTCTGCGGCACTGGCAGATGCCATTGCCGGGCTTACAGGGAAAGAATCTCTTTACTTTTACGATGCCATAGCTCCAGTGGTTGATTTCCAGTCCATAAACATGGATCGTGCTTTTTTTCAGAACCGTTACGAAAAAGGGGAACAGGCGGACTACCTGAACTGCCCTTTTACAGAGGAAGAGTATTTCAGTTTTATTCACGAGCTGAAGAGTGCCGACAGGGTGTCTGCCCGCAGCTTTGAAAAAGAAATCCATTTCCAGGGATGTATGCCTGTTGAGGCAATCGCAGACAGCGGAGATATGTCTCTTGCCTTCGGTCCCATGAAACCTGTAGGGCTGGTTCACCCGGTAACCGGACAGAATTATTTTGCAGTTGTGCAGCTGAGAATGGAGAACAGGGCTGGAACGGCATGGAACCTGGTGGGGTTTCAGACAAAACTGACCTATTCTGAACAGAAAAGAATATTCAGAATGATACCCGGTCTTGAAAACGCAGAGTTCATCCGTCTGGGATCCATGCACAGAAATACTTTTATCAACGGTCCGGCACTGCTCGATGACAGAATGCGGTTTGATACTGATAAAAGAATCATGTTTGCCGGTCAGATAACCGGTATAGAAGGCTACATAGAGTCGATAGCTTCAGGGTTTCTGGCTGGAAAACTAATGAGCGGTCTAGAAATACTGCCCCCTGCCGAAACAGCTCTTGGTGCCGTACTGCGGTATCCTGCGGAAAGCTCTGCGGAGAACTACCAGCCTTCAAACATCAACTACGGTCTTTTTCCTCCCATGAAGAAGAAGGTTTCAGGTGGGAGGCGGGTCAGGAGAGAAATGCTTGCAGAAAGAGCTCTGGCAAAGCTTGAAGAGTGGCTTTCAGCTGTTTCTCCGGCGAACCAGCGCTCTGGTACCCGCAGCCAGGAACACAAGTATCAGTGAAGCCAGTACAAAACTGTCGGGATGGTGAGTTCCTGCGTCTGGACTGGCCAGGAGAACTGCGGCAGGATAATCTGTAAACAGTACCAGATCGAGCAGTTTTTTTGTGTGCGCCGGCTGTGACAGCTGCAGGAGCCAGAGTATGATGAATACTGTCCTTCCGGCAAACTTGAGGTGCTGTTCGGTAGTAAGGTAGACAAGAGATATTGAAACAGCTGTCAGGGGCAGTACAACCCAGAACTGCCACGGCGGCGGTGCAGCGGCGAACGCCAATACTGATGAAACAGTTACAGCACCCAGAGCAGGGAAAGACCACTCAGCAAAACGAACCATACCGGTTGTTCCGCCTCTGTTGATCAGTGTCATAATCCCCTTTCTTTCCCTGGAGTCACTCCATCCTGTCTGCAGGAAAACCACAGGAAGCAGAACAAACAGAGACACGAATTCCGTTGCTGTTTTTTCTGGCGGGGTGATGATAAGAATACTTACTGCAGCAAGCCCGGCCAGCCACAGTCTGCTCTTCATTTTTACTGCCCTTTTCCACATCATTCCTGCTGTGAAGATGATAATCTGCAATGTCAGAACCCTTCTTCTGTATCAAAAAGGTCGACTGGTGGAGTGGAACCGTCCGTTGGGTCGAACATCTTCAGCAGGTTTCCTGGAGGTATTGGGGCCAGATGCAGTTCTACAACAGCCCTGGAATTGGCCCTGGCAGTGAGCATGATCTGGGTTATTGCGTGTATGGTGTCTGAATGTGTGAACTTGTACAGGCCATCAGTGTGAACAAGGTTTCTTATTCCCTTAATGTTTTCAAGCTGTTTCCGGGGAAGAGACGGGTAGAAGGAAACGGTGATTTCTGCCCCGCCAAGTGAGATAGCAGCCAGTTCCGAGTGTCTTACTATCCTGCTGATTCCGTTTTTATCACACAGAGCTATGCGTTCTACGCCGTAGGGTATCTGTCCCAGAGAAGAAGCTCTGAAAATTACAGTATTCCCCACCTCCGAAAAGGTTTTGAGTTTTGCGTGAAGCGAGTCGTGAACAGGGCAGTCCACAACCAGCAGAATCGGTGAGTTTGCCATGGCTATTGCAAGTGAGGTTCTCTGAATATCTGAGGATGAGAGGTTTTCTACGGCTGTGCCGGCAAGTGTGTTGAGTTCAAGCCAGTTCAGAAGCTGGTCTGTAAGTTCTGCGGTTTCTTTTCTACTCTTTCCGTTTCCAGTGGCAGCCAGATTGATGCATCCCCGAACGGTCATTCCTGGAGGAGCATCCAGCTCATCGGAAATATACCCTGTGGCTGCCCTGCCCTCCCGGGAAGTTGCGGGAGACATATCAAATCCCGCAACAACTTTTCCCACAGGGGGAGACATCAGCCCGGCGGCATAAAGAGAAAGGGTCTTCGCGGCAGAATCTTTATCCCCGAGAAGAGCTGCCATTGTTCCTGCAAGTACTGCAAAGTCAATTGAAAGCGGTAGACCCTTTTCCAGTGAAACACCAAGAAATTTCAGCAGAACTTTTGGCGGCTGCTTCATGTCACTCTAACGATTCAGCTTTGCACGCAGGCTCCGGTCTGCTGCTTCCAGTGCTTTAACCACACCCATTCCGCTTCGTCCTGAAGTTCTCGGTGTGCTTCCTGTCTCAATGCATCTGAGGAACTCTTCCATTTCTGAATGCAGTGGTTCAAATGAATCAATTCTGGGGCTGACAATGTCGCCGGTTCTGTAGGAGAGCTGGTACTCACCGAATGTTTCCGGTTCAAGTATGTCAACTCCCTTATCAAAAATTTTGATTTTCTCGTAGGGTTCAGTGTCATCGTAGATAAGCATCTTTCTGCTTCCCACAATCACGGTTTTACGCAGTTTCGACGGTGCAAGCCAGGCAACCTGAACATTTGCAGTGGCTCCGCTGGGGAAGCCAAGGTTGATGAAAGCCACATCCGGTATTCCCTTGAGAACGTAATCGTGACCGAAAGCCTCTACAAAGTCGGGTTCCTCATCCAGCCAGTAAAAAAGCATTGAGAAGTCGTGGGGTGCAAGGTCCCAGATAACAGAAACATCCTTCTGATGCAGTCCGAGATTGACTCTGTTGCTGGTTATGAACCTTATGTCTCCCAGTTCTTTACTGTCCAGTATCTGTTTGATCTTCAGAACTGGAGGGGAGAACAGAAAAGTATGGCCAACCATTGTCACCAGGCTGTTGTTCTCCGCGTACTGAACCATTTCCTCTGCTTTTTCCGTATCTTCAGCAAAGGGTTTTTCAACAAAGACATGTTTTCCAGCCTTCATAGCTGCCATTGCCAGCGAGTAATGGGCGGAAACGCTTGTTGCAATTATCACTCCGTCAATATCGGGGTCATTGAAAATGTCCTCAGCATTGAGTGTCTTTCTACAGGAGGGAAATCTTTCGGAAATCCTGTTTAACCGCCCCGGGTCTTTGTCACATATTACAATAGTGTCGCTTCTTCTGTTGGCAACGATGTTTCTTAGAAGATTTGGACCCCAGTAACCCAGCCCAATTACTCCAATGTTGGCCATTTCTACCTCCGGGTTTCGTTGAATTTCGTGTTACCTACGACTGAAAGCTACCACAAATGAAATCGATGGTAAAGAGAGAGTTTCAGTCTTGTGCATTTCCCAGGAAAAACTTGTAAGTAACGTGTCATTTCGGCACAGTATTTTCGTCAGAGTGCTACGGAAGTATATTTATATATAGATAAAGGATGTAAAAAGTATATTTTCATGGCCGAGCTTTTGCTAATACACTGGGTAAAAGGAGGAAAACATGACACTTGAAAAACTTACAATCAAAGCCAGGGAAGCGGTTACAGAGGCGGTTAACATGGCGTCGTCTGCAGGCAATCCAGAGGTTACCCCTCTGCACTTTCTTTCGGCGCTGGTTCAAGATGATTCCGGAACCATACCCGGGGTGATGAGCCGCCTGGGTGTATCACTTACCACTATTACAGATGCCGTTGGAAACGCTCTCGGCGATCTTCCACGGTCTTCCGGTGGGGCTCAGCCTGCTATGTCAAGGTTGTCTGTGAATGTTCTTAAGGCGGCAGAGAAGGCATCTGAGGGAATGAAAGATGATTTTGTTGCAAGCGAGCATCTGTTTCTGGGTATTCTGTCCAATGGCGGGCAGACATCGGAGCTTCTCCAGAGAGTGGGCATTACACAGCAGAATTTTCTAGAGGCTCTTTCGGAAGTAAGAGGTTCCTCAAGGGTGACAAGCGAGAATGCTGAGGACAGTTACGAAGCTCTTAAGAAGTACACAAGAGATCTGACAGCCCTGGCCAGGCAGCAGAAACTTGATCCTGTAATAGGGAGAGACGATGAGATAATGCGTACGATGCAGATCCTGTGCAGGAGGAGAAAGAACAACCCCGTTCTTATCGGAGAGCCCGGTGTAGGCAAAACAGCTATAGCTGAAGGACTTGCAGGGAGAATAGCAGAGGGGGATGTCCCGGAGAATCTGAAGGACAAGAGTCTTCTGGCTCTGGATATGGGTTCGCTTATAGCGGGAGCAAAGTTCCGCGGTGAGTTTGAAGAAAGGCTCAAAGCTGTTCTTTCGGAGATATCAGCCAGCGATGGCAGGGTGATTCTGTTTATAGATGAGATGCATACCCTTGTGGGCGCTGGTGCGGCCCAGGGGGCAGTGGATGCTGCAAACATGCTTAAACCCGCCCTGGCAAGGGGAGAGCTTCATTGTATCGGCGCGACAACACTGGACGAATACAGAAAGTACATAGAGAAAGACGCGGCACTTGAAAGACGGTTCCAGCCTGTTCAGGTTGAACCGCCTTCTGTGGAGGACACTGTAAACATTCTGAGAGGTATCAGGGAAAAGTATGAGGTACACCACGGGATCCATATACAGGACCCGGCTCTTATTGCCGCCGCCACCCTCAGTGACAGATACATTTCAGACAGATTTCTTCCTGACAAGGCAATAGATCTTGTTGATGAAGCAGCAAGCCGTCTTCGAATTGAGATAGACAGTATGCCTGCGGAAGTTGATGCTCTCAAGAGACAGATCACCAGGCTTGAGATTGCCCGTGAAGGTCTTAAAAGGGATCGTGACAGGGCTTCAAAGAGCAAACTGAGTGAGCTGAAAAAAGAGATAGCCGATCTCAAAGAGGAGTACTCTGCTCTGGAGGTCAGGTGGAAGAACGAAAGGCAGGCCATAAACAAAACCCGTGAGCTTTCCAGAAAGCTGGATGACCTTCGAATTCAGGAAAAGAAGGCAGAGAGAAAGGGTGATCTCTCTGAAGTTGCGCGGATCAGGTACGGAGACCTCAGAACTGTTGCAGAGGAACTTGAAGACGCAAGAAAGGAACTGGCTGTTCTGCAGAAAAATGGAGCTATGCTTACAGAAGAGATAACAGCTGAACAGATTGCTGCAGTTGTTTCCAGATGGACAGGTATACCTGTTTCAAGAATGCTTGAAGGTGAACGGGAGAGACTTCTCCACATGGAAGAGGGACTTAAAAAAAGTGTTGTGGGGCAGGATGAGGCAATCGGTGCTGTGTCCAGAGCCATACGCAGAGCAAGGGCAGGAGTGCAGAATCCAAACCAGCCACTCGGAAGCTTTATCTTTATGGGTCCCACGGGAGTTGGTAAGACCGAGCTTGCCAAGAGTCTGGCAGACTTCCTGTTTGACAGTCCGGAAGCAATGATAAGAGTAGATATGAGTGAGTTCATGGAAAAACACTCAGTATCCAGGCTGATAGGAGCCCCTCCAGGCTATGTTGGTTACGATGAAGGCGGTTACCTTACCGAGGCCATCAGAAGAAAACCCTACTCTGTTGTTCTGTTTGACGAGATAGAGAAAGCCCATTCGGATGTATTCAATGTTTTTCTTCAGATACTTGATGATGGAAGACTTACAGACGGACAGGGCAGAACGGTGGACTTTCGGAACTCGGTGCTGATTATGACATCAAATCTGGGTAGTGACTGGATAGGAACCATCGGCAGAGACCTTGATCCGGAAGAAAGAAAGAGAAGAGCGACAAAGGAGCTTGAAGCAAAATTCCGTCCGGAATTTCTTAACCGGATAGATGAGGTTATTGTTTTCCACTCACTCACCAGGGAGCAGATCCGCGGTATTGTGGCTATTCAGATCGAGAAGCTCAATGCAATACTGTCCAGTCAGGACCTCTCTTTATCCGCATCCGACTCTGCACTCGATCTGCTTGCCGAACTGGGATACGATCCGGCCTACGGTGCAAGGCCTCTCAAGAGAGTTGTTCAGAGGGAGGTTCAGAACCGGCTGGCCGAAGCCATTCTTAAAGGTGAAATCTCTGAAGGCAGCACCGTCAGAATAGACATTGACGGAGACGACCTGGTGTTCATTCCTGAGTAAAAGGTACCGGCGAAATCCGCCTGGAGAAACCTCCAGGCGGACTGCGTCTTGCAGTGAGCTTGACCCAGCCTGCATATTCCCACTTCTACAGGAAGGGGTACCGGTTGAGGATAGCACTTGTTGTTCCCCCATGGGGACCTGACGACATCAGAGCGAAAGACACCCGGGGCATCAGTGGCTGCTGGCCAACTCCCGGGCTTCAATACATTGCCGCAGTTCTCCGTGATCGAGGACACCAGGTGAAGTTTCTGGAAGGCTTTTTCTACACCAATGAAACCATGCGACAAATGGTCAGTGATTTCAAAGCGGAAGCTGTGGGTGTGTATGTGATCAGCCTTCTGTGGGAACAGGCGGCTACATTTATCACCGATGTAAAAACAGACAATCCGGAGATATTCAGCTTTATCGGTGGTCACGGAGCTACGGCAATGCCGGACAGGCTTATGGCAGAGTGTCCGGCTCTTGATGTTATCGTTACCGGTGAGGGTGAGATCACCACAGGGGAACTGATCGATGCTGTCGCTGAAGGAAAAGACATCAGCGGTATTTCCGGATTACTGTACCGGAATGATCAGGGCGAGGTGGTGAACACCGGGAAAAGGCCTATGATTCAGGATCTTGATACTCTACCTTTCCCTGCTGTTGAACTGTGCGAGATAGAACGCTACTGGCCCAGCTTTGAACAGGTTTCCACCGTTCCCGCAATGCAGATGCTGGCCAGCAGAGGATGCGATGGTTCGTGTATATACTGCTACAAGATGTACGGCAGGCACATACGCCTGAGAGATCCTGTGAAAATTGTGGATGAAATTGAAAGTTATGTAAAGAACTACGGAGTAAGAGAAATCAAGTTCTGGGATGAGCACTTCACTTACGACCATGAACATGTTTACAGATTCTGCGAAGAGATGATAACCCGGAATGTGAATGTCAGATGGTGGGTATCGTGCAGAGCCGACTCTGTAGACAAAAGACTGCTGAGAGCTATGAAAGCCGCCGGCTGCTGGTGCATTAACTATGGTGTTGAAAGCGGTGTACAGAAAAACCTTGATACCCTGCTGAAGTTTGAAACCATAGACAGAATAAGACTCGCAGTAAAACTTACCCACAGCGTCGGGATAAAGACACACACAACCTATATCTTCGGAATACCGGGAGAAACATTTGAAGAGGGTATTCAAACCATCGATTTCGCAAAGGAACTTGGAAGCTTTACAGTGGAGTTTTTCCCAATTACTCCGTTCCCGGGAACTCCCCTTTACAAAGGTGTGATGCAGGGTAAGTTCGGGAAAATGTCTGAAAGTCTTGACGATCAGGGCATGCTTCTTGACAGGCCCTGTTTTGTTCCCTTCAGTATGACGGCTGATGATATTATGGAGCTGAGAAGACTTGCCTATATCCGGTACTTTCTTCGCCCGGCCTTTGTTGCCTACAGGCTGAAAAACCTCATGTCTCCATTTCAGCTCAGGGCGATGTTCCATGGGGCGTGGAGTCTTCTTCAAATGGTTGGAGAGCAGATAGACAAGCTGGTTAAACCGAAGGGCTAGGAGCTTGACCGAAAATACAACACCGGCATTAGACACCACACGAACGGCTGCAAAGTGCGCCGATTATCGTCAGATAGCGCTGCTATTCTTCTCCAGTCGACACGCTTTCCATCTCGTCCGTGAGGCGCTACTACTCAATATCTATTCCCGGACAAGCTCCTGTCTTTTATGAATGTTACTGTAGTCGTACCTGTACACAACAATTCTACCACCCTGAACAGGGTATTTCTGCCTCTGCAGAAGGAGCTTCTTTCTGGAGACACAATTCTTGCGGTGGATGACCGCTCAACTGATAAATCTGTTTCTGTTCTCTATGACCTGGGTGTCGAAACAGTGCCCAGTTCCGGCAGACCAGGTGCCGCGGGAACACGCAATACCGGCGGATTTCTTGCCGGAACCGACTGGATTCTGTTTGTTGATGCTGATGCCATAGCTCCAGAGGGATGGCGGAAGATGCTGGAAAACAGAGCACAGGGTGTACAGGCTGTGCAGGCAGTTTACAGCAGGGATGCTGTGGGAAAATCGGCAGCTACCTTCTACAAAAATTACTACTATTTTCACACATTTACAAGAAGAATTCGCGGACCCTACATCAAAGGCTGCGGAACATTCTTTTTTGCGGTGAGAACCGATGTTTTCAAAACGCTCGGGGGGTTCGATGAGAACATTGCCGGGGCAACCATAGAAGACGCGGATTTTTCCGAGAGGCTGTGGGCCGGCGGGGGGAAAATTGTAATTGCCCCTGAAATAGAGGTATTTCATCTCCGCGAATACACCACAGTCGAGTTGTTCCGCTACGAATGGAACATGATGAAGGCGAAAGCACTCTACATACTGCGCAGAGACAGATCCAGAGGCGCACCATCGATAAGTGTGGCAGGTTTCAGAGAGATGATTCCAATGATCTCCGGTGCTGCCTTCTCATGGGTGTTTGTTGTCGGTCTTGTGTTGTGGGCGGCAGGATGGGGACCAGGGATTTTTGTCTCACTGACAGGACTGCTGGTTACTGCAGCCGGTCAGGCTTCTTTCAAATATCATGCTGTTCATGACGGCGGTTTCCGCGGCGCCAAGGCATGCCTTTTCATAGTTCCTGACCTTCTGTTGATTGCACCTGCAGCTGCAGCAGCTGCTGTTTCATATTTTTTCGGAAGAAGATACTGATGAAAAAGTATCTGTCTGCCGTTGCCGGGCTGGTTCTTCTTGTCGGGTTTGCATTGTATGCCAGCTCTGATTTCAGGCTTGAGGGACCTGCAGACAAAGCTGTTCAGCTGCTTGTTCTGGTACCTGCGGTGGCTGCTCTGTCTGCAGCTGTGGCAAAGCTTAAGCGGGATCCTGTGGACAGAGTTCTTTCTGCAGCGAAATCGCTGTCTACAGCTGCGTTTCTTTGCTGCGTTTTCGTGTTTGTTGTTTTGTTCACTGTGTTCATGGCCACCGGTCCTCTTCAGGGAATCCCCAAGGGGGGAGATGAAGCCGCCTATCTGTTCCAGAGCAGGATATTTGCCTCCGGGCATGCAGCGGCACCTGTACCCGAGGTAAGCAGTCCCCGAGATCTGTTCCCGTTCAGGCATTTTATCTTCAGAGACGGTCGCTGGTTCGTGATGTATACACCTATGCATGCCATTCTCATGGCACCGTTTACAGCAGCAGGTGTTTCGTACCTTATGGGGTCTTTTGAATCAATTCTATCCCTTCTGGGAGCCTTTCTACTGATAAGAAGGCTCGCAGGAGAAAACACAGCCAGGCTCAGTGTTTCTGTAATGGCACTTTCTCCGTACTTTCTTTTTATGAGTTCCAGTCACATGGCCCACAACACAAATCTGCTTTTTGTTACCTGGGCACTGTACTCGCTTGTGAGAGGGGTTCAGGAAAAAGGAGTGCTGTTTCAGCTTGCAGCCGGATTCCTCCTTGGGCTTGCCCTTAACACAAAACCATATCCTGTAATACCGTGGTCTATCACAATCGTTACAGTTCTGTTTGTAAAACTGGGTAAAGGGGCGGTTCCGGTTCTTCTAAGAGCTGCTGCAGGTGCCGCTATCCCTGTGGGATTCTTTCTGCTCACAAACAACTTCTATACAGGTGATCCGTTGTCCCCCGCCTACAATCTTGCGAGGGGTGGAGGACTCATGGGCTTTGGAGAGAACAAGGCATGGTATCCCGAATACGGAGACCACGCCCATACTCCACTTAGAGGTTTGGTGAATATCGTTAAACAGGCAGGCACAGGCAGCACTATTCTTCTTGGCTGGCCCTTCCTGTCGCTTATTCCTGCTGCCGCTGTGATTCTTGACACAAAAGTGCTGAAGAAAACATGGCCTCTCTACCTTTCAATTCTCATGATCGTGCCGTTTATGTTCATCCACTACGCAGCGGCTGTTGACTACGGTCCCAGACACTACTACACAACCCTTCCGGCTTTTGCACTTCTCACAGCCGCCGGTTTTTCGGTGATCGTTAAAAAATGGGGCAGAAGGGCATCTCTGATAATTGCCGGACTGTACATTGTCTGTACATTGGTTGTTTACATTCCTGACGGCATCATGCTGAGGAGCGGGCCGTGGCAGTCGATAGATTCCCGACCCATTGATATTGCCAGACGGGAGGCAGAGGTTCCAGCTGTGGTGTTCATGGAGGCCAGCGAACACGGGTATCCCAATATCATGAGTGGTCTTCTGGCCAACGATCCTCTCCTTGCTGGAGATATTGTTTTCTGCGCTCACCAGACTACGCAGGAAGATGAGCAACACCTTCACGGGATTTTCCAGGGAAGAAACGGGTACCTGTTTTATATGCAGGGAAACACATCCTTTCTGGAGCCCTGGACACCGGAACTGTCTGATGAACTTGTGCCTGAAAGAGACCTCAGACCGGAACAGGCACCGGAAAATCTTCCGGAAGCGGGGAACTAGGAGCATGACCGAAAATACAACATCGGCATTAGACACCACACGAACGGTTGCAAAGCGCGCCGATTGTCGTCAAATAGCGCTGCTATTCTTCTCCAATCGACACGCTTTCCATCTCGTCC
>QNDR01000023.1 GCA_003646025.1 Candidatus Fermentibacterota bacterium | reverse complement strand
ATTCTCATATCTGTTATTTCAAATATTCTTACCTTCTCGCCTTCAGATACAGAATGGACTGCTCCAGGAGTAGAGGTTGAAGAGCTTGCCCGTATTGATCTTCTGGCTTACGGGGAATCCATGATTCACTCTGTTAGTAGATACGGCTATACGCATCTTGCAAGCCAGGCATTCTTTGTTGAAACGACCGAGGGAATCAAGTGGCGGGTAGACATTGTTTACAGAGACAAGGTGGTAATGCTGGAGCAGGACAGCGACCCTGTAGAGTTTTATCCCGGCTTCAGCGACTGTCGTTATGCGATCTTCTCGCCCAATGGGCGCTATGTGATGGTTGGTGCCGAGGTGGGAACAGAAGAAACACCTGAATGTGTTTACACCCTCATTGATCTTGAAGAAGAAACCAGCATCAGATTTCAGCGCACCTTCAGCAGGGCCAAAGAACCGGTATTCTGGGTCTCCACCGATGGCTCTGTGGCAATGCTGGCGCATGCCAGAAGGTGGGGTGGAACTGTCACTTCTGATATTGCAGAAGCACCAGACACTCTTCTCCTGTACAATGCTGACCTTATTCAGGTGGGCTACCATGTAACGCCGGTTAGTACACCACATGTGCGCAGATCTGATGATGGGAAGACTATGGTTTTGATGGAGTGGGGCGGGGAATTAATCGGTTTGGACTCAACAGGCTCAGAATTGTGGCGCAGGCATGATTCCAGTTACGACGGAGAGGATTCTCAGTTTTATGGTATCAGGCTTTCAGGAGATGGAAGTTTGTATCTGATTTCCCGCAGGAGCGGTGTGCACGCCTGTGATGCTCGAACAGGAGATTACCTCTATTCCGTTGAGGGATTTGAGTTGAATTCATCTCTTTCAGTATCATATGAGGGCTTGCACTGGGCAGCAGTATACCAACAGCCATATGGTGTTGATGCATTTGACTATATAGATGTAGAATACTTAATGACTTGGAATGATTATGCTAATTCAAGAAGTATTTCTGAAATTAACTTTGATGGAAGAATATCAATTAAAGCGGGATTTGGACAAATTCGGAATGTATTTGATAATGGTACAAAATGCATATCAAATCCTGCTTCGCCAGGGTCTGATTTTAGGTATTTCTATTTATTGAGTGCAGAAGACAAACTCATCTGGCAAACTCCCATTGGTCTTGAAGCAGAAATAGAGTTTTCAGGAAATCTCAGTCCGAGGTGGTGGCAGGATGGTGAGCCAAATGCAAGCTGTTTGGTCTCAGATGGAGTGTATTCCGTTGCGTACATGGATGGTAATGAAGTCATCGTTAGCAAAATCTCCATTACTCAGTAGGGGGGGACAAAAACATGTTTGCGGCATTATCAATATTCAGCATTCTACTGACACTTGTATCACCTCCGCCCTGGGAGAGCCCTGTTCCACTCGTCTGGCCATTTGCTGGTGGTGCTATACGCGGCGTTGCTATCGGTTATGTGGTGTATACAGTGTCGGCCACCGACTTGCCTGGAAAAACCCTTACACCGGGCTAATTGATCCAGTTTCATGTTACAATACTTTACCCATGAATGACGTGGAGCCGGAGGAAGGTACGCGTAGCGATTCGAGCTGTTTTTCCCAATCCAGCGAAATCCTCTGCCACAATATGTTACTCAGTCGCGGAAACAGGAGAGTATGATCTTGAGATTTACGATATCACCGGTCGTAGAATTACTACCCTGAACTCAGGAAGCATTGCATCCGGCAATTACACAGCAGTATGGGATATCTCGTCTAGCTCAGGAAGCGTGATTCCAAATGGTGTTTTCTTTGTGAGACTGCACGGTTGTGGTGAAACGGCAGTTCAGAATTTTGTTGTATTGAAGTGATCACGGAGTACTTAGAAGGAGTATATATGTGAGCAAAATACTAAACTGGGTAGATGCTGATTAAGACTCAACTGACAAAGTGGGTGTTAGCTGCTGTAATGGCAGATTCTCCGGATGTGTAAGATGCAGGCTAACTGCAAACGGGAGAAAATATTTGCAGTTCCGGTAACCATTGACATTTCCAGTCTGAAGCGTGAGATTTGATGCCAACCAGACAGAATCTGGGGTCCACTGAAGTGGAAGAGGCCGAACCTGACGGTTCGCTGTTGCTCTTCCGCAAGAGCGAAACTAACTTGCGGAAAGGACGACTCAGTATGAGCAGAAAGAGAACACTTATCCTAGGTGCCGCCGGGCGCGATTTCCACAATTTCAACACACTGTATCGCACTGATGACAGTTACGAGGTTGTGGCATTTACAGCAACTCAGATTCCTGATATTGACGGAAGAAAGTACCCTGCCGAACTGGCTGGAGAATTCTATCCTGAAGGTATCAAGATACTGGACGAGAGCGAACTCGAAAACATTATCAGCGGGGAGAACATTGAACTCTGCGTGATGTCTTACAGTGATCTTCCAGATAGTAAGGTCATGCAGCTTGCCAGCCGTGTTAATGCAGCAGGAGCAGATTTCGTGATGATCGGTGCGCAGCGCACCATGATCAAGAGTACGAAACCTGTGATTGCTATCACAGCTGTCCGTACAGGCTGCGGCAAAAGTCAGACAACCCGCCGTGTTATCGAGGAACTCAAGGCTGCAGGCAAAAAAGTTGTTGCAATTCGCCACCCGATGCCTTACGGAGACCTGGTAAAGCAGCGCGTACAGCGTTTTGAAACCATTGAAGACCTCAAGAAGCACGAGTGCACAATAGAGGAGATGGAAGAATACGAGCCTCACATCTCCCGCGGCAATATCATCTACTCGGGAGTAGACTACGAAGCCATCCTTCGCGAAGCCGAGAAAGAGGCTGATATCATCCTCTGGGACGGTGGAAACAACGATACATCCTTCTACGCTCCCGACCTAACTATCACCGTTGTTGACCCTCACAGACCCGGACATGAAGTAAGCTACTATCCAGGTCAGATCAACCTCAGACTTGCCGATGTGGTTGTAATCAACAAGATAGACAGCGCATACCCCGAGGATGTTGAAGAAGTAAGAAAGAACATCCGCAGGGTAAACCCCACAGCCCGTATCATTGACGGCGCCAGCCCTGTTTCTGTTGATAAGCCTGAGCTTGTTAACGGCAAAACGGTCCTTGTTGTTGAAGACGGTCCTACCCTCACCCACGGTGAGATGGAGTACGGTGCTGGTTACGTGGCTGCTGAGAAGTACGGTGCCGCAGAATTCGCAAATCCTGTTCCTTTTGCGGTTGGTACGATCAAGTTTACTTTTGACAAGTACTATCCCGGAGTGGAAGAGACCGCAATTCTTCCTGCAATGGGCTACGGAGATGCACAGATAAAAGATCTTGAAGACACCATTAACGCAATTGACTGTGATGCAGTTGTTATAGGTACCCCGATAGATCTTTCCCGCATTATCAAGATCAACAAACCCACAGTTAAGGTTACTTACGACCTTCAGGAGATCGGAAAGCCGGATCTCGGTGAAGTTCTGAAACCTTTTACCGTGTAGCAGAAATAGTTCGAATGTAGTGACAAGCGCACAGGAAGGCAGGTCCCATACGGGTCTTGCCTTTCTGCGCATCATCTGGAGGTATTGTTCAATGTCTGAAAGACCCGCCAAGGGGCAGACAGTAGAAGAACATTGTAAGACGGAGGATAAGAAGGCGCCGGCGGTTCACATTTTCCCCGAGTGGTGCAAGGGCTGCGGAATCTGCGTTGCATTCTGTCCAAAGCAGGTACTTGAAATGGGCAAAGATCAGAAAGCCCATGTTGTGCACCCGGAAAGGTGCATAGAATGTGCACTGTGCGCTCGCAGATGTCCGGAATTTGCAGTCTATGTAAGCGGAGACGGCATCAAGGAGAGCAAAAACAAGGACGGTGGTGAGAAATGAGTGGAGTTCCCTGGGGAGAAACAAAACTTGTGCAGGGTAACGAAGCTGTGGCTCTCGGTGCCCTTGCTGCCGGAATCGACTTTTTTGCCGGTTATCCCATTACCCCGTCAACAGAGGTAGCGGAGATTCTTGCTCGTGAGATGCCGCTGATCGGTAAAAAGTGGATACAGATGGAAGACGAAATTGCCAGTATCAGCGCTATTATCGGAGGCAGTCTTGCCGGTGGAAGATCCATGACTGCCACAAGTGGTCCCGGATTCAGCCTGATGCAGGAAGGGCTGGGATATGCGTGTATGACAGAGGTTCCTCTGGTTCTTGTAAACGTAATGCGCGGTGGACCTTCCACAGGGCTTCCAACCCAGGTTGCCCAGGGTGATGTTATGCAGGCAAGATGGGGAACACACGGAGATCATCCGGCCATTGTGCTGGCACCTTCAGATGTGTCCGAGTGTTTCAGCCTTACAATAGAGGCTTTCAACCTTGCAGAGGAATTCCGCACGCCGGTAATTCTCATGCCGGACGAGGTTATTGGTCACATGAGGGAGAAGCTTACTTTCCCTGCCGAGGGAGAGATCTGTGTTGAACCGCCATCTTCTCCGGATGTACCTCTGGAGTGGTACGAACACTACCACACTTCGGCTACAGGAGTGTCCCCCATGGCGCATTTCGGATCGGGGTACAGGTTCCATGTTACAGGTCTTACCCATGACACCCACGGCTTCCCCACGCGAAAAGTGGATGAAGTCATCTCTAAAATGAACAGGTTGAAGCATAAGATAACAAGACGTCTCGATGTTCTTGAAAACAACATGATTCATGGTGTGGAAGAAAGTGATGTGGTAATATTCTGTTATGGTTCTGTTTACAGAAGTGCTCTCGCTGCACAGAAAATACTTGCCAGACAGAGAAAAAAGGTGGGAATTTTCCGACCTGTGACCATCTGGCCCTTTCCTGACAGAACAGTTAAAGAATTACTCGATTCTAAAAATGTAATTATTGTTCCGGAACTGAATCAGGGGCAGATGATACACGAGGTGGAGAGGTTGACCTCCGACAGCGTGAGAGTTGTTCCTCTGCAGAGATACGACGGCTACGAGATTACACCTGAGCAGCTGGTTGCTGCGGTACTGGAGGTGATGTAATGCCAGCCCGTCTTCCTTACTCATACAAGTACCTGCGGTCGAAGAAGAAGTTTCCGCATGTGTGGTGTCCCGGATGCGGCATAGGGATAGTCATGGGTTCAATAATCAGGGCGATTGACAGTCTCGGCTGGGAACTGGACGATATTCTGATGGTCTCTGGAATCGGGTGCACGAGCAGGATGCCTGTTTACGTGGATTTCAACACTCTTCATACTACTCACGGTCGCGCTCTTGCCTTTGGCACAGGAGCCAAAATGGCCAACCCGAAGCTCAAAGTCCTTGCCGTAATGGGTGATGGTGACTCAATGGCCATCGGAGGCAACCACATCATACATGCCGCCAGGCGGAACATGGATATCACCGCGATTATCGTTAACAACAACAACTATGGAATGACAGGCGGGCAGTTTTCTCCCACAACGCCACAGGGCGCGAAGACAGCCACAACTCCCTACGGTATGATTGAACCGGACTTCGATGTCTGTAAACTTACAGAAGCAGCAGGGGCGAACTTTGTTGCCCGTGGTGATGTTTACCATGTTATTGAACTCGACGGTATCATTAAAAAGGCGCTGTCCGGTTCCGGCTTCAGGGTGGTTGAAACCCTGTCGCCGTGCCCCACAAACTTTGGAAGGGCAAACAAGCAGGGTGATGCTGTAAACATGATGGAACTCCTCCGGGACGAAACCATAAACATCGCACAGGCATCCAAACTGCCCAAAGAGAAGACACAGGGTAAAACCGTCAGGGGCATTTTTGTTGACCGTGACGGAATGGGCTATACCGAGAGGTATCAGAAGCTCTGTGACAGGGTTTCACCGGGGGTGAAAAAATGAAGTACGCAGAGATAAGACTGGCAGGAGCTGGAGGCCAGGGCCTTGGGCTTGCAGGCAGAATACTGAGTCAGGCTGCCATTCTAAACGGCAGTGAAGTCTGCCTTACTCAGAGTTACGGCCCCGAGGCAAGAGGCGGTGCCAGCAGAACCGATGTAATTATCTCTGACAAACCGATTCTATTTCCCAACTGCAGGAAACTGGACATTCTTCTGGCAATGAACCAGGAGAGTGCAGATAAATTCAGCGGAAAGGTCAAGGAAACGGGATTCTTTGTTGTTGATTCCACTTTTGTTGACCAGCTTCCAGAGGGAAAAGTGTACGAGTACCCGTTCACAGAAAAGAGTATAGAGGTCTTCAAGCAGGGTATTGTGGCTAACCTTATGGCTATGGGAATGTTTGCCGCTTTAAGCAGATACTTCAAGCTTGAGGTCTGGACAGATGCCATAAAACTTGCAGTGCCAGCTGCGTTTCTGGAATTGAATCTGCAGGCTTTTGAAATGGGGCATCGTGAGGGTCGGGAGATTCTTCATATGGAAGAGGGCAGAATTCCCATTGCCTGGGACAGGAAGCAACCGGTTCCCAAGGCAATCAGGGACAAGTTCTCAAAATAGATAGGAAAGAGCACGTAAAATGTCTTACAATGTAGTTCTGAACCGGTTCCTGTCTTGACTTGACAGAGGCTCAGAGGTATTTTCACGCCGTTCTTGCTATGTAGATGTGTTGTGCCGATTGAAATGTATCCGAAGAAACTGGAGGGAATAATGAAGTTAATTATCACATTGCTGGCTGTTCTACTCGTGTCAGCTACGGCAGCCAACGCGCTTCCGTCTTACTGGGGTCTTCGCGGGGTTAACCGCGTTGTTGATGCCCAGCCTATTGAAGCGAATCAGTACTCCGTTGGTCTGTTTACCCAGGGTGGCATCAGCCACGATGACAGAACAGCAGTTCTCAATGGCAATGCTTTTAACGTAGAAGATACCGAGTACAGTGCTACCGGTTATCTTGCTTTTGGTTATGGCATCAACGAGATGGTAGAGATGGCTGGAAGAGTGAGTTACTGGTGGAACGGTTACAAACGCGATCTCAGCGATTCTACCCGTAATGCCGGTACAGGCGACTGGGAGAGCGATGATGCTCTCACCGAAGCCGAACTTTCACTCAAGCTCGGCTTCAATCCCACAGACGACGGTGAATTCTGGCTTGGCTTCACGCCTTCACTGGGATTTTCTGTAAGCAGTGGAGACAACGATTACGTTGTTATGTACGATCCTGGTACAGATGGTATCTGGTACCTTGACGATCCGATGTTTGAAATGAGAAGAGCCATGCTCAGCAGTGGCAAGTACAACTTCGGCGGAGACTTCCTTGTATCCTACGACGCTGATTTTGGTCTTGGCCTGCATTTGAATGCTGGCTTCCATCACTTCTCTCAGCAGTTTGAATTTACCGACCGCAGGCGTGACGCAGACGGCAATATCACTGCTTCTGAAGAGGTCGATCTTACCGTTGATGATAATGTTGTCAGGATTGCCGGTGCTCTTGAGTATCAGGCTGGTGTAATAACACCTTTTGTTGAGGTTGAATACAACAGGTATCTCGACCGCACAGAAGAGGCTGGTAACGGCGAAAAATACGACGAAACCGCTGTTTTTGATGGAGGATTCAGATTTGTATCTCCCTACGGCCTTGCCCTTGACCTTACAGGTTCAATGGCTCTTACAGAATTTGACCCGGAGTGGTCAGATCTTGGTCACGGTATCTATCAGGGTGGAGCAACACCCACAGACGAAGAGCGCGAGCAGAGAAGCCCGTTCCCAGGCGGTTACCCTGCCGAAATGGGAATTGGCCTTAATCTGATATTCTCTTCCATTCTTCTTCAGGCCCCTACACACGGAACACTCAGCGGTGTTGTTACAGATGCTGAGACAGGAGAGGCTCTTGTTGCTGAAGTAAGCTTCCCTGCTACATCGATCCTTCCTCAGACAACAGATGCAGGTTTCTACTCTGTAGAGATCCTTGCTGGTTCCGTACCGATCGACGTTACAGCCGAGGGCTACCTGCCATTCAGTGAGACCGTTGTTATCGTTGCCGGAGAAGACAAGGTGCTTGATATAGCTCTTAATCCTGTTCCAGATAACGGAATTCTCACAGGTACTGTTACCGACGGCGACACAGACGAAGTCATCGCTGGTGCTACAGTAACAGTTGAAAACCTTCCAGAGGGCTTTGAGAACACAACAACTACAAACGCCAACGGTGTTTACTCTATCGCTCTTCCTGAAGGCAACCAGACTGTTCTTGTCAAGGCAGAAGGTTACCTTAACGTTGTGAAGGTTCAGGTAATGGCTCCAGAGCAGACCACAATCTTCGATGTTGAGATGCGTCCAGCCCTTGTTGAGGGTCAGGTTCTCAGCTTCAACAATATCTACTTCGAAAGTGGAAGTGCACAGATCAAGCCCGAGAGCTTCAGTATTCTCGACAATGTTGCCCAGACACTTATCGACAACGCTGGTGTCCAGGTCCGCATTGCCGGTCATACCGACAGTGACGGAAGCTCCAGCTACAACCAGGGCCTCAGTGAGCGCAGAGCAAACTCCGTACTTGATTACCTTGTACGCAAGGGTGTTCCTGCCAACACACTGACCACAATCGGCTACGGTGAAGAGAACCCTGTGGTTCCCAACACCAGTGCTGCTAACAAGGCTCAGAACAGGCGTATCGAATTCACAGTGCTCGGCACTGCTATCCGGTAGTCCTGCAGAGAACAAGAAGAGGGGGCGGGTTTTTCCCGCCCCCTCTTTCGCTTGCACGAACAGTAAACATTACAGAAACGCCATTGCAGCACTCGACACATGTTGAAAAATTGTTTATATTACTGCAACGATGATGCAGTATTTGTAGAGAGGTGGCAGATGTATATTAAACTAAAAGAGATTGCTGATATACAGATGGGGTATTCTTTCCGGTCAAGGCTTGAGCCCGTCTTGACCGGGCCGGTCGCTGTTATTCAAATGAAGGATCTGTTGGTTAACAATACAGTGGACACAAAAAAGGCATCAAGAATTGAAATGCCCACACTCAATAAGAGTCATTTGGTACAAGCAGGGGATCTTGTTTTCAAATCCAGGGGAAACAACACGGAATCATCAATAATTGAGTCTGATCCCGGAGAGGCAATAGTGGCTTCCCCGCTTATAAGAATCAGAATTACTGATACAAATATTGTTTTGCCCGCTTATTTAAACTGGTTTATTGGACAACCCCCAGCACAGTCATACTTTGCAAGCAGAGCAAAAGGCAGCGCTCAGAGAATGATCAGCAAAAAGGGATTGCAGGAACTTGAAGTAGTAGTTCCAGCCATTCAGAAACAGAAACAGATTTGCGAATTGGCCAGGCTGTCTGCAATTGAAGCAATTCTTACAAAGAAAATATCAAAAAGAAACACAAAAGTCATTTCGACAATACTGATGAGATATGCAAAGGGAGATGCAGTATGAGTGGTAGTAAGATAAGCCAGAAAGACATCAACAATGCTGCATGGGCAGCATGTGATACTTTCAGAGGAGTTGTTGATCCGGCCCAGTATAAGGATTACATCCTTGTAATGCTTTTTCTCAAGTATGTCTCTGATGTATGGCTGGATCATTATCAGGAGTTCAAGAAGCAGTACGGTGACGATGAGGAACGTATCCTCCGGAAACTGGAAAGGGAAAGATTTGTCCTCCCGGAAATTACCATAACAGAGAATGAAGGAAAAACGGTTGTTGATAGTTTTCCCGCCACATTTTACGGTCTCTACCAGAGACGCTCCGCCGCCAACATCGGAGAGTTGATCAATATTGTTCTTGATCATATTGAGGAGGCCAACAGAGCAAAGCTTGAAGGGGTTTTTAGAAATATCAATTTCAACAGTGAAGCCAATCTGGGTCAGGCAAAAGACAAGAATCGAAGGCTTAAGCAATTACTGGAAGACTTTCATAAACCTGAGCTGAACATGAGTCCTTCCAGAGTGTCTGAAGATGTAATAGGTAACACGTACATCTACTTAATAGAGAGGTTTGCATCAAACTCAGGTAAAAAAGCAGGAGAATTCTTTACCCCCCTGAAAGTTACTGAGTTGGTCGCAATGCTTGTGAAACCCAAGCCGGGAGACAGAATCTGTGATCCAACGTGTGGGGCAGGTGGGCTTCTCATTCAGGCAGCAAAACAGATCAAAGGCAATGACTTTGCACTATTTGGACAGGAATCAAACGGAAGTACATGGGCATTGTGCAGAATGAACATGTTTCTGCACAGTTTCGACAGCGCGAGAATTGAGTGGGGTGATACACTTAATAACCCAGTATTGATTGAAAATGACAGGCTTATGAAATTCAACTGTGTTGTTGCCAACCCGCCTTTCTCTCTTGATAAGTGGGGTGCTGAGAATGCCGAGAGCGACACCTACAACCGGTTCTGGCGCGGTGTACCACCCAAGGGCAAAGGCGACTGGGCGTTTATCACCCACATGATTGAGACAGCAATTGAAAAGGAAGGGCGAGTAGCTGTTGTTGTTCCGCATGGTGTGCTGTTCAGAGGAGCAAAAGAAGGTAGAATCCGCACGAAACTCATTGAAGAAAATCTGCTGGACGCAGTTATTGGTCTTCCCGGCAACCTTTTTCCCACAACAAACATTCCAGTGGCCATACTTGTATTCGATCGCTCAAGGGAAAAGGGTGGAAAGAACGAAAAGAAGAAAGATGTTTTCTTCATTGAAGCCAGCCGCGAATTTGTTCCAGGTAAGAACCAGAATACTCTCTCCGATGAGCAGCTTAAAAAGATCATGACGACTTATGAAAAAAGAATAGATATCGAGAAGTATGCCCACTCAGCAACCATTGAGGAGATTACGGAAAACGATTTCAACCTTAACATTCCAAGATATGTGGACACCTTCGAAGAGGAAGAGGAAATCGATATCGATGCTGTTCAGCTTGAAATAGAAGCTCTTGAAAAAGAGCTTGCTGAGGTAAGGGTGAAGATGGCGGAGAAGTTGAAGGAGATAATCAGATGAGCACTTTAGATATTGAGAGGAAGCACTATCGCACATTCGATGAGATAAAGAAGATTGATGAGAAAGGCCGGGAATTCTGGACAGCAAGGGCTCTTTCCAGAATACTGGGGTATTCAGAGTACAGGCATTTTCTTCCGGTAGTTGAAAAGGCCAAAGAAGCAGCAGAAAACAGCCAGCAGGTAATAACAGACCATTTCGAGGACTTCCTCGATATGGTCCAAATAGGTTCCGGCGCACACCGTAAATTAAAGAACATCAGGCTTTCCCGCTATGCCTGTTATCTGATAGTACAGAATGCCGATCCCGGCAAGCCTGTGGTTGCAAATGGTCAGACATATTTTGCCATACAGACCCGACGGCAGGAATTAAAGGATGACGAGCAGTTCCAAAAACTGAAAGAAGACGAGAAGCGTCTTTTCCTGCGCAATGAATTAAAGGAACACAACAAGCATCTGGTAAAAGCAGCACAGGATGCTGGAGTGAAAACAAGCCTGGATTTCGCAATTTTCCAGAATCACGGGTACAGAGGCTTGTATGGAGGGATGGACTCCAGGGCAATCCACAAGCACAAAGGTTTAAAGAAAAGTCAGAAGATTCTTGACAGCATGGGAAGTACTGAACTGGCTGCAAACCTTTTCCGTGCTACGCAGACAGAAGAGAAGCTGAAGAGAGACAGAATCAAGGGGAAGAGAAAAGCAAACGAAACACATTTTGAAGTTGGTAAGAAAGTAAGGGAAACCATTGAAGAATTGGGTGGAACCATGCCTGAAGACCTTCCCACACCCAAAGAAGACTTGAAGACGCTGGAAAGGAGAGTGAAGTCAAAAGAGAAGAGAAGAAGGATTGAAGAGAGCATTGAGAATTAGCAGGGATTGTAGATTAAGTCAAGATTGAATGGGAAAGGAGTTTAGATGGGAAACTGCAGAGCAGAGCTGCTCAGAAGATTTGACAGAGAAGGTATTGCAATTAACGAGCATGAAATAGTAAGATTTATTGAAGATGCTCATCCGGATAGAATTTATTCTGATGAAGAATTATTTGAACTGATTGCTTTTGACTTGAAAGAAGATCCGACAGAAAAAAATAACAAATGGGAATTGTTTTTCGGACCTAATTGGCTGCTACCTGATGGCAAGGGCGGTATGGTTGATTTGCCTGCCGCATCAGTATTATCTACAGAAACTATTGCATATTGGAAAAGGCGTGCAAACAAAGCAATCAACCCCATGATGAAGGCCAGGTATGCTGATTTAGTATGGACTTTGGAAGAAACTGTTTCAGGGGAATCAAGAAATTATAAATATGCCATGCTGGCGATCGATTCATACATCGACACTGCTATTCAAAAGGCACATCATTCTGCAGTCAGAATAATTGATAAACTGGAAAGGGCTCTTTCACTTGCATTCTTCCTTGGGGATAAAAGTAGAGTTCAGCTGGTTGCAGATGAGATGCTATCGCTCGAGGATGAGATTGCCGAGGACAATAAACGAGGACTTTGGGGGTTCTCATTTGATAACCTGATAGAACCCGGAAAAGTAATACTGGCCGACAAGCAAGTAGAAAAAATCATCAGTGATTTAGAGGCGAGACTTGAACGGATGTCAATTCTACATGGCGACGGGGCCGATCCATGGGCGGCTGAAGCCGCTGCTCTACGCCTGGCAAGGTATTATAGAAGAAGAAATCTGCATGAAGACAAGCACAGAGTGATGCGAAAGACATATTCTGTATTCCAAAATTCAATTGATCCCAAAGACTATACCCGGGCTTTAGCGTGGTTGCAGCATATGTATGATCTATTCATAGAATTTGAAATGAATGACGACGCAAATGAGGTTACTGTGCAGATCGCAAAGGTGGGAACTTATGCTTTAAAAGAACAGGAAGAGCATACAATATCTCATTCAATTTCAGGAAAAGAAATGGAAGCTTTTCTTGATAATATGACCCGTGGTGATCTTGATGATTCTCTTCTCCGACTGATTGCCAGATATCTTCCCAAAAGAAAGATTGTTGAAAATCAGTTGGAGAGCTATTCCAAGAAGTTCTTTTCTCTTCACCTGTCCAGTACAGTGCTTCAAGACTTCAAAGGCAGACCAATAGCGACAATTGGGCCAATTGATTCAGATTGGGAAGGGCATTTGGTTAGGACAATTTCACAGAATATGAGCATGTCAAGTATTTTTCTCGCACGGCTGATAGACAGAATCTTAATGAAATTCGATGTCACATCTGAGGGCCTTTGCAGTTGGATTCTTCAGTCGCCGATAGTAGAAGAATATCAGTACGGGATTATATGCAGGGGTATCGACGCATATTTCTCTCAAGACTACATATCATCAATGCATTTACTGATTCCGCAGTTGGAAGCAATCATCAGGAACCTTACAGAGAAGATGGGGCAATCAGTTTTTCGAAAGAACAAGTACGGAGGATTTCAGTATCGCACGCTCGGTGAGCTAATCGGAAATGGTTGCATAAGAGAGTTATTCAACGAAGATGTGGAACTGTATCTGACTGTTCTGCTGACAGACCAGAGGGGTTGGAATCTTAGAAACACCGTATGTCACGGGCTTAATCCAACAGAGTATTTTGGCAGAACTCAGTGTGACAGGGTTATTCATGCGGTGTTGCTTCTTTCTGCGGTAAGAGAAGATCAATCTGCTATAGAGACTGGTGAGAACTCATGATTTGGAAAAGGGTTAGATTGGACGAGGTAGCAATTGTAGAGAGAGGTAAGTTTTCCGCTCGTCCCAGGAATGATAAAAAATACTACGGTGGCGATATTCCTTTTCTTCAGACTGGTGACGTCTCCTCTTCAAACGGTACGGTAACTAATTTTAAGCAAACTCTTAACGAAAAAGGGTTGTTTGTTAGTCGACTTTTCCCAGCAGGAACACTACTTGTTACAATTGCGGCGAATATAGGAGATGTTGCGGATGTTGCATTTGATTTTGCTTGTCCAGATAGCTTAGTTGCTGTTCGCCCTGTGGGAGAGAATAACAGGATATGGTTGAAGTATTTACTTCAAAGTAAAAAGGCATTCTTCAAATCAAGAGCAACACAAAATGCCCAAGCGAATATTAATTTACAGGTTATAAGACCCATGATGATTCTCCTCCCTCCTCTTCCCGAACAAAGAGCTATTGCCGATCTTCTTTCCACCTGGGATGAAGCTATTGAGAAAACGCAGAAGCTGATTGAGGCGAAGGAGAAGCAGTTTAAGTGGTTGTTGAATGAGTTGATTGGAAATTATTGTAAAAGAACTGGAAAACAAGAAGTTAAGCTACTTGAGCTTTTCAAGAATACGCTTAAGGTTGAAAAGGGTAAACCTCTGATAAAAAAAGTGATTGAAGATGGACAGATTCCTGTTGTTGCAGGTGGCCAGAGTTATGCTTATTACCACAACAAAGCAACCCACAAAGGGGAGTGCATTACTATTAGTGCCTCAGGAGCATATGCAGGTTACGTATGGTATCACAATTATCCTATTTGGGCATCAGACTGTAATGTTATTGTTGCCAAAGAAGGCGAAACAAAATTCTTCTATTATGCATTGAAACATCTTCAGGCAAAAATATATGCCTTGCAATCAGGAGGTGCTCAACCCCATATATATTCGAAGGATTTGAATACTCTAACAGTGCCGCGCCCACCACTATTTGAAAAAAAGCAAATAGCTGCAACTCTTAGCACAGCCCAGGAAGAAATAGATTTGTTGAAGAAAATGGCTGAACGGTACAGAGAGCAGAAGCGGGGGCTGATGCAGAAGCTGCTCACCGGAGAGTGGCGGGTTAAGCTGGAGGGGGCATGAAGAGTACTTCACTTCCCCCAATTGGCTCTTTGATGTCTGCTTATATATATGAGGTACCAGTTGTTCTGTCAGCTGAGAATTTTATACTTTATACAGAAGGAGTTTTGGTTAAATTAGTACTTCCTTCAAGGATATGTATTAATAGCAAACAGGAAAAGTGTGGATTGCTCAAATTTGTTGCTGATATTATTGGTAAAGATAAATCCGGGAAATTCAATGTGAAAATAGAGAAGCAGGATGCCAAACGAGAGGAAGCCATATGAAGTTTGATGAAAAACACCTCTCCCAGCTTCCTGCAATCCAGTTGCTTGTGCAGATGGGGTATAAGTATCTGACACCGGCAGAGGCCCTGCGTGAGCGGCAGGGAAGAGCTTCTAATGTGTTGCTTGAAGGGGTGCTGCGGGAAAGTCTGAAAGAGATCAATCGCATCTGGCACAAGGGCAGTGAGTTTCTTTTCAGTGAAGAAAATATACAAACTGCGATTCAGAAGCTGAAGAATGTGAAATATGACGGGCTGGTTAGAACCAACGAGGTTATCTATGACCTGCTTACCCTTGGAACTGCTCTGGAACAGACAATTGACGGTGATTCAAAGAGCCACAACCTGAAGTATGTTGACTGGAAGAATGTTGAAAAGAACCGTTTTCATGTAACCTCCGAGTTCAGTGTTGAGCGCTCCCGGAGTACAGAGACTGTTCGCCCTGATCTTGTGCTGTTTGTGAATGGGATTCCCTTTTGTGTTATTGAGTGCAAGTCACCGAATATTGAAGTTGATCAGGCAGTTTCACAATCTGTTCGGAATCAAGGCGAAGATTACATTCCACGGTTGTTTGTCTATTCTCAGCTTCTTGTGGCGGTAAACAAGAACAGTGCGAGATACGGCACAACCGGTACTGCTGCGAAATTCTGGGGTGTATGGAAAGAAGCTGGTATTGATGACACTCTTGGAGAGGTTCTTTCCCGTCACATAGATGTTAGCAAGATTGCTGATTCTCTTGGAGTTCCTTCTTCATCTTTTACTGTAGACAGGCTTGTTACAGAGCAGAGCAGGGCAATCTATGCTCTTTGCAGGCCAGAGAGACTTCTGGAGCTGGCCTGGAAGTATACCCTGTTTGATGGAGGCGTAAAAAAGATTGCACGGTATCAGCAGTATTTTGTTGTGAAATCAACCCTGAAGCGTGTAAAACAATTTGATGAGAATGGTGCCCGCAGAGGGGGGATTATCTGGCACACCCAGGGGTCGGGCAAATCATTGACAATGGTGATGCTTGCTCGAAACCTTGCCCTTGATTCTGAGATACCCAACCCTCGTCTGGTACTTGTTACAGATCGAACAGATCTGGATAAGCAATTGCGTAATACTTTCGATGCATGCGGTCTTGAACTAAAACGGGCAACATCCGGTCGGAATCTGTTGCAGCTCGCAGGTCAGGATAACGCTGGTATCATCACTACACTTATACACAAGTTTGACAAAGCAATGACTCTGAAGAAACATCGGGATTTATCACCAGACATATTTGTGCTGGTAGACGAAAGTCATCGTACACAGTTCGGCACGTTTTCGGCAAAAATGCGTTTGATGTTTCCCAGGGCCTGCTATCTGGGATTTACAGGTACTCCATTGCTGAAGAAAGAAAAGAACAACTTTGTTAAATTCGGAAACCTGATAGAACCGCATTATTCCATATCACAGGCTGTTGCTGATGGAGCTGTTGTTCCTCTGCTCTACGAAGGTCGTCATGTGGAGATGCAGCAGAACAAAAAAGCTATAGATCTCTGGTTTGAAAGACACACCCAGGGGCTTACAAAAGAACAGAAAGCTGATCTCAAGCGAAAATACTCCAGGTCTTCAATGTTGAACAAGGCAGAGCAGGTTATCTACATGAGAGCTTTTGATATCAGTGAACACTATCGTGCAAATTGGCAGGGTACGGGTTTCAAGGCTCAACTGGTTGCCCCCAGTAAGGCATCTGCATTGAAGTATCACGCA
The DNA here is from genome assembly GCA_003646025.1 of Candidatus Fermentibacterota bacterium. Classification (GTDB taxonomy): domain Bacteria; phylum Fermentibacterota; class Fermentibacteria; order Fermentibacterales; family JCC-6; genus Sabulitectum. The sequence goes on along the minus strand of QNDR01000023.1, from coordinate 11,970 downwards.
TTTCTTGAAGAGATAGGCTTTGTTTCATCTGGTGTTGTTATCTCTCCTCCTGATATGCGTGAAGGTTTTGAAGAAACTGATGACGAGCCTGCCGATGATGTTATTCGATTCTGGACAAAGATGATGAAGCGATACGGCAGTGAGGAAGAATACACAAAGCAGCTCATCAATCAGTTCAAGTTTGGCACAGACCCTGAAATACTGATTGTAGTTGACAAGTTGTTAACCGGTTTTGATGCACCGAGGAATACAGTGCTCTATCTGTGTAGAAAGCTTAGAGAACACACTTTGCTGCAGGCGATAGCCAGAGTAAATCGCATTTTTGAGAACAAGGAGTTTGGTTTCATTGTGGATTATGCCAGTATTCTGGGTGAGCTGGATAATGCTCTTACCATGTACAGTGCACTCGAAGGCTTTGATGAATCTGATCTTGTGGGAACACTCACTTCAGTTGCTTCAGAGATTGGGAAGCTGCCACAGAAATACTCTGATTTGTGGGATATTTTCAAGACTGTCAAGCATTCCTATGATGAGGAAGCCTACGAAATGCTGCTTGGTGATGATTTCGTGCGGGAAGAGTTTTATCACCGTTTGGCTGAATACAGCAAAACACTTGCAATAGCATTTTCTTCAGACAGATTTCTGATGGAAACTCCTGATGAGACTGTTCTTCGATACAAAACTGATTTGCGTAAATTCCAGACGCTGAAAGCTTCTGTGAAACTTCGCTACGCAGAGGCAATTGATTACAGAGATTATGAGCCTAAAATCAGAAAACTCCTTGACACTCAGATATTTGCCAGTGAAGTGATTCAGCTGAATGAACCGGTGAATATCTTTGATGAGAAAACATTCAGTCAGGTGAAAGAGGATCATGGTGTATATGGCAGCAAGCGTACAACGGCATCCAAAGCAGATACAATTATTCATGCCACCAGGAAAATTGTTACTGATAGAATGGATGAAGACCCGGCTTTCTACGAAAGGTTTTCCAAACTGATTCAGCAGACGATTGATGATTTCAGAGCCAAAAGATTTTCAGATCTTGACTATCTGGATAAAGTAACAGAGATACGAAACAAGGTTGTTGGCAGAGTGCATGATGATGTTCCTGACAGGCTTGACGATAATGAGGATGCCATGGCTTATTTTGGGGTACTGAAGCCTTTCTTTGAGAATCATGAATTAACAGCAGCTGAACTTGAAGAAATAGTGGCAGACACTGCAATAGCTTTTAAGATGATTCTGGATTCATACAGGAAGGTAAATTTCTGGAATGATGAGGATGCACAGAAACAGGCCATTAATGACATTGATGACTATCTCTATGATGAAGTTAAACACGGCAGGGGAGTAGAGCTGACTTCCGAGGAAATGGATAGAATAATTGAGAAAACAATGCAAGTCGCCAGGCACAGAAGTTTCTGATGAGTGGCAGTTTTCATTATCTGCAGTACGGTAGCAAGAGAATCGAGTATCTGCTGCTTTCCAGTGCAAGAAAAACCCTTGAGATTGCTGTGCATCCTGACAGTTCAGTTGTTGTTAAGGCTCCAAGTTCTTCTGAGTTGGCTGCAGTTGAACTCAAGCTCCGCAAAAGAGCCAGATGGATACTGAAGCAACTCAGGTATTTCCAGCAGTTTGTACCAAGGACACCGGAAAGAAGATATATCAGTGGTGAAACTCATCTGTATCTTGGGAGACGCTACCAGCTGAAGGTCGTAAAGGGAGAGCTTAATAAAGTCAAACTTGCCAGGGGGGCATTTATTGTTTCGTACAGAAATGATTGCGACCAGAAAAAAACAATGGCGTTGATGGAAAATTGGTATTCCCAAAAAGCGTTGCAGCATTTCAATAATAGCTTTATCAGGTGCTGGGTTTCCTTTGAAAGATATGGAGTCGAAAGGCCTGACCTTAAAATCAGACGAATGAAAAACAGATGGGGGAGCCTTTCCAATGGTTCTTCAATCATCTTGAACCCGGAATTAATCAAAGCTCCCTCTGAGTGTATTGACTATGTTGTTACCCATGAACTCTGTCACCTGCTGTTTAACGACCACAGCAGAGATTTTTACAATTTACTGGGATCTGTTATGCCAAACTGGGAAAGAATCAAGCGCAAACTTGAGTTTACAATGGCCTGAGGAATCGCTCATCCAAGCCCCAGTACATCAAGATTCCACAGGAGTTCAAGCTCCCTCTGTGTAAAAAATACAAGGTGTGGAGCACTTGTATAAAGCGCGCTCAGCATAGACAGGTCGTGGCTGCCCTGAAGAAGAAGCCCGATTTCGCCACCTGGCAGACTCACTGGAGAATTTGCTCTTACAACGGTAAGAGCTATTTTTGAGCATTCTTCCAGCCACACAGGATCGGTTGCAGGAGAGGCAATTACTGAAAGCCGAAGCAGTCCCGGAACACCGTAGAGCTTCGCTTTTTCAGTTGTGTAGCATTCCTGTTCAGGCAGTTCGTTCAGCATCTCAATCAGATCCAGAGGGAACAGTTGTTCCGACTGTAATACAACGTCAAGCGGACAGTACGGGTCTGTTTCCCTTCGTGCCTTTACTCTGTCCACAATAGGGTTCCGGTTTGACCAGGCATCTTCAGTGTTTATCCGGAGAACGCCGTGGCGGACTGAAGGGGGAGCCAGCACTTTCCCGTGCTCAGGCACAAATATTTCCATACCCGGGAAAGTGTCGGTGAGAACCGGTCTTGGAGGCGGGTCAGCGTCGTAGCCGAGTATGTCGGAAATTATCTCTCTCGACAGCAGCAGGTCCCGGATGGTGTAAGACCCGGATCTTGTAACGGTGTATGGAGGTGTGGAACTGTACTTTACTCCAAGAGAGTCAGCACTTGCCTTGAGCTCTGTACCGGGAAGAACAGAGAGGCAGAAGGTCTGTACCTGATCGTGTATCTTTCTGGAAACAAGTTCTTCTGCGGCGGATTCAATGTACTTCGGGCTGTCTCCCGGGAGACCCAGAATGAGATCCATCACAGGGGTAACGCCGCTTTCCGCAAGGAGGGAAGCCCCATTCAGCACGGAAACCGGGCTGCCCCCTCTGCCAATGGAATGAAGCACTTCCATGTTCATGGTCTGCAATCCTACTTCAAGGGTGTTGAAGCCGGCTGCGGCAAAAGCATCTGTAATTGCGGAAGAACGGACAAGATCACCCTTGACTTCAGCGAAGCAGCTCAATCCGAGATCTTTCATTCCAGAAAGAAGCGCAGGTAGATCAGCTCTGCTGTTGAATGTAGGGTCGAGGAAAACAAGCTCTTCCGCACCTCTGTTACGGAGCATTCTTATCTTTTCAAGCACTTTGTCTGCCGGAACAATTCTAGGCACGGGAGAGGTTCTTCTGTACGCGCAGTAGGAACACAGGCTGGCACAGCCCCGCTGTGACTCAATGTGAACAGAACCGCCTGGTTTCACTGCAAGATGTCCTGTACGGTACGGGTCAGGCCAGTGGTCAGGAGGGTCAGTGCTGGTAACAGGGCCAAGCAGTTTCCGTCCGGTTGAAAGTATACTTCTAAGTCTTTCCACAGAGAGTACATCACCAGCAAGAGATTCACCCTCTCCTGTCACGAACAGATCAATGGATGATTCGTTGAGCAGGGGCAGGTTGTCCGGTGTTACTTCAGGGCCTCCAGCGACCACAAGCAGCTCGGGTTTCCAGAGCTTCAGCCTTCGCAGCAGGTGGATTGATCTGTGAGTATTCCACAGGTAGAGAGTTACTCCCAGCAGTTGCGGATTTCTGTATTTCAATTCGTCGAAAAGTGCCTGGTCGCCCACGGTATTCACAAGAGATTCCGGGAAAACGCACTCAGCAGGCAGCCCGGCAGCTGCGGCCATAATGCCAGGGGCGAGTGGAATGTTGCCTGTGGGCTCCCACGCTGATGACGGATGCAGAGGCAGCTGAATCAGTTGAACGGGGTACATTGCCTACTGCACAGGGCCGACTGTGGTGAGCCCTGCGATGGTAATGAAGTACAGCACGAGAAATGAGATGCTCCACAGAATATGAACAACCGGGTGATGCCCGTTGAATGTTTCTTTTCTGCATATGAAAACCCCTGCAGACTGTAGAGTTACCGAAAGTGAGAAAAGCACAGGGAGCAGTGACACACCGCGGAGAAAAAACAGGCTGACAGCTCCAACAATTCCAAAAGGCAGGGCAAATGCGGAGAACTTGTATGCCCATTCCTCAGAACCGGCCAGGGGAGGAAAGACATTGTAAAGATAACTGTGTTCCCTTGCAAACAGTCTGACTGCATAGGACAGAGAAAATGCCGCAGTAATGTAAACGAAGATGCTGAATACTATTCCTCCGCCAAGGGCCATCAGAGACCGGGGAGACAGCGGATAGGCTCCTGGAGTGAGGTGAAGGGGTACAAACAGAATGGACAGAAGAAGTAAAAGCTCAAATGCCTGAATAACACCAAGAACAGACCATCTGCTCAGTACCCGTCTGCCGAAGAGTCTGGCTGTTTGAAGACCGACGAGAACTATTGTCAGCTGGCCGTGACCTGTGGCGGTATCACCTGCAGAAGTTGAAAACAGAAGTCCCAGAAACAGCAGCTCAAGAAGTCGCAGGAGATCGAACAGGTCAAAGTCTTTTCCCGGCATTCCGGTCTCTGCCGGTCTGAGAGGCAGTCTTCCTGCTCTGCCCAGTTTCTGATGAAAAAGCTCTTCCAGCGCAATAAGAAAAACAACGATAAGACTCAGCAGTTTATGCATGTTCCTGATCCTTTACCGTAAAAAGCAGTATGCCTCCGGCTACAAAGAAAACAGAAATTGAAAGAATTGAATTTCTTGTACTTCCTGTCAGGTCTCCTATAACTGCGAATACCAGGGGCCCCAGGATGCTTGCAAATCTTGACGATATGGAAAAGAAACCAAAGTACTCCGACGCGTTTTCCTGTGGAATGAGCACAGAATAGTAGGATCGGCTGATAGCCTGAACACCTCCCTGCAGCAGACCCACTGCACCGGCAAGTATCCAGAACTGCCATGTAGCTGTCATTTTCCAGGCATACAGAACTATTGCGATATATCCTGCAATTCCCACAAGCAGAGATTTCTTTGAACCCACTGCTGTTGCCAGTTTTCCATACAGAATAGCTGCCGGGAAGCCTATGAACTGGGTAAGCAGCAGGGCACCTATCAGGTGACTGCTCTCCAGGCCCAGTTCTGCTTTGCCAAATACAGTGGCCATGATGATAATCGTCTGTATCCCGTCATTGTACAGTAGAAAAGACAGCAGAAACCTGAAGGCCTGTTTGTGCTGTTTGATGTGTCTGAATGTGATACCAAGTCTTGTGAAGGCGTCGCGCACCAGTAGGGGAAAACCTGTGTGGAAAGAAATTCTTTTTTCAGGTACCCTGCGGAACAGGGGGATGGAAAAAACAGACCACCAGATGGCTACAGTAAGAAAACTCAGTTTTACCGCAAGGGTTCCCTCCGGTATCCCGAAAAATCCGGGCTTTTTTATCATAAGCAGATTGATGGCAAGCAGCAGACCTCCCCCGAGATAACCCATGGCAAAGCCCCTTGAACTCACGATGTTCCGTCTTGAAAGGGGAGTTACATTTGTAAGAAGGGAGTTGTAGAAAACATTGGCGCCTGCAAAACCTATCTGTCCCAGAACAACAACTGCCAGAGTGTATTTTACCAGTCCGGGCCCGCTGAAAAATAGAAGAGCAGAAGCCAGAACTCCCACTGCAGTCATGACACCAAGAAACTGCTTTCTTCTTCCCCCTGCATCAGCGGCTGCTCCGAAAACAGGAGCTCCCAATGCTACAAGAAGGGCGGCCAGAGACATTGCATAACCCCAGAGGGACTGAGAATTACTTGTTAATTCGAACCCCGGCAGGCTAATTGTGACAGAACCTGAACCGGCAACGACACCTGCAAAAAAAACGGGAAGAACCGCCGCAACGATGGTGGTGACGAAAGATGAGTTTGCCCAGTCGTAAAGGCACCATGCTTTCTCTGCCTGAGTATAGCCTGCTTTCAAAACACTCCAATTCCGTTTGTTCTCGAAACATAACCAATAGAGGCTGCTCTTGCAGTACCGGCACTTCCTTCCGACCTGCTACTCTTGTATTGTTCGGCTTACCTGTTACCTGGCAGAAACAAACACGGGGGTGAAAAATGTCTCTTTTGGACAGCCTGAACGGTCTGCTTGCAAAAAAAAGTTCCTCGGTAAGAAACAATATTTCCAGAGAAGAAATGATCAGGTCTTCAGTGGAGCGCAGAGAAGCTCTGGTTATGAAGTGTGGAGCTCTTGCCACATGGACACGGCCTGAATCCACAGGGCGAAGTCCTAAAGACACGGTAATAGTAAAAAGGGCTGAAAGCGAAAAAAACATTGACTGGACAAGCCCCAACAATCTTCCTCTGCATGAAGAGACTTTCGATATGGCATGGGAAGAAATTCTTCAGGTTTTTGCAAAAGCTGATGAACTGTATGTGACTGACAGGATGATAGGAGCAGATCCCAGGTATGCTCTTCCGGTAAGGGTTGTTACCGATAAGGCTCTTACTGCGCTGTTCACAGATAACATGTTCCGTCCGTGGTCTGAAGAAGCTGCTGAGATTTCTGTTTTCAAGGACAGGCCATTCACTTTGCTGGCTTCACCGGAAACGAAAATGGACTACACCAGGTACAAAGGAAAGCTCAGAGAAAACCCCGAGCTCAACCACACTTCCGATATGCTGGTGGCCATGGACATGGACAGAAGGTTTGGAATAGTGTTCGGCAGCGCCTACGGAGGCAGTATCAAGAAGCTCATGTTTACCGTTATGAACTATCTGCTTCCTGCCCAGGGCATTCTTCCCATCCACTGCAGCGCTAATGAGGGCACGGATGGGGACTGTGCTCTTCTGCTCGGTCTTTCCGGAACGGGGAAAACAACGCTGAGCGCGGATCCTTCCAGAGCCCTCCTGGGAGATGATGAGCATGGCTGGGGCAGCGATGGAGTAGCAAATTTTGAAAACGGCTGTTATGCAAAGCTCATTGATCTGAGCAAAGAAAAGGAACCGGAAATACATTCGGCATGTTTCCACACAGACGACTATCTGAGTCATGGCTCTATTGTTGAAAATGTGATGGTTTACCCTGACGGAGATTTTGATCTGTTCGATGACCGGTACACGCCGAACAGCAGGGGCTCATACCCTCTGACTTATCTTACTAACATCAAGCAGTCATCAGTATCCGGGCACCCCACTACGATTCTGTTCCTTACTGCTGATGCAAACAGTGTGATCCCGCCGGTTTCAAAACTCAGCAGGGAACAGGCCATGCTCTGGTTCCTCATGGGGTATACGAGCAAGCTGGCTGGCACAGAGACTGGCATTAAAGAACCGGTGAGTACCTTCTCCAGATTCTTCGGGCAGCCATTTATGCCCAGGGTACCAGAGGCTTACACTGATCTGCTGGGAGAGAAGATGGACCAGCACGGTACCCAGGTTTACCTTATCAACACAGGCTGGACCGGAGGCCCCTATGGAGTAGGCCACAGAATGAATCTTCCGCTCACAAGAAAAATGGTGGAGGCATGTCTGTCCGGTGAAATCGAGCAGTCAGAGATGAAAAGAGACCCATTCTTCAAAGTGATGGTTCCCCTGTCCTGTCCCGGTATTGAGGACAGTTCAATTCTTGACCCGGGAAACACCTGGGAGAACAGAGCGGAGTACGAAGCCCGGGCACGCAAACTTGCCGGTGAGTTCGCTGCTTACTTCCGTAAGGCATACGGAAATCAGAACATAAGTGAAGACATAGCTTCTCAGTGTCCCGGCCTTTAGCGTAGCCGAAAATACAGGAGCCTGTAGTATTTTGCTGCAGGCTCTTTCGTTCTGTGTCTGTGCAATTCGCGGGTTTTCTGCGAGGGTTTCATTATTGAGGATTAAATAGTAGTTTACCAGGTGGTGAAGGTCTGGGTGGCTTTCATTTTGTTTCACAGGACTGGAGGGGATAATGAGAAAGATTTTTGTCGTTCTTTTGTTGCTGGGGTTTGCCGCGGGTTCAGCGTTTGCTTTACCTTCGTATTCAGGCCTCAGGGGTTTAAACAGAGTTGTGGATGCAAGACCGGCTGAGCAGGGGCTTCTTTCAATCGGGCTATTCTCGTTTCTTGGACTTTCTCCCGATGCGAGAACAGGTGTTATTGAGTCCGAGACAGTTGAAATTACAGACACTGAATACAGTGGAACCGGATACATTGCCCTTGGTTACGGTGTAAGTAATTCATTCGAACTCGGAACAAGAGTTTCCTATCTTCTCAATCAGGTGAAGAGGGAAGATGTGGGAAACAGGCTTGATAACACTGGCGACTGGAACGGGGATGACGGTTTCAGCGAGGCTGGTCTTTTTCTCAAGCTTGCGCTAAATCCCAATGCGGAGAGTTTCTGGTTCAGTGTGATGCCGTGGGCGGAATTTTCCATATACAACGGCGGCGACAACAACTTCGTTTACAACGGAGATGAATGGGATGGTCTCTGGAACACAGATGAGCCGATGTTCCAGCTCAGAAGACCTATGATGAATGCAGGCAGCATGAGCTTTGGTGGCGATATTCTCGCTACAAAAGACTTTGGTGCTGTTGCTCTTCATGTTAATGCTGGCTACCACTACTTCAAGCAGAACTTTACCTTCACCGACAGAAGGTTTGATGCTTCTCACAATGTTATAGCCACTGAAGACGTGGATATGGATGTTGAAGATCCTGTTGTCCGTGCCGCTCTCGGTATAGAGTACCCAATGAACAAGACAACACTGTTTGCCGAAGTAGAATGGCGTCATTTCCTCAACAGAGATTTTGAGGAGGGTGACGGCGAGCGGTTTGATGACTGTATTCAGATTGCTCCAGGTGCCAGATTCACATTTGATTCCGGTTTTGCCATGGACATCACAGGTTCATACTGCATTTCTTCTTTCGACCCGGAGTACAACGATCTTGGTCACAGATACTTCCAGCAGGGTGTAACTCAGACAGACGAAGAGAGAGCCAGATACGCTCCCTTCCCCAACGGCTACGCTCCCAAGTACGGTCTTGGAATAAATCTGATGTACACAGTGGATACATCTGCACATCCTTCCGTTTTCTCCGGAACTGTTAAAGATGCAGTTACCGGCGAAACACTGGCTGCAACAGTCAGCTTCCCCGGCTCCGATGTTCAGGGTGCAGGCACAGACGCTGCATCCGGTATGTACACTGTTCAGCTTGACGAGGGCATGTACACATTCCTGGTTGAGGCCGACGGTTACATCTCAGTCAGCGAAACAGTTGAAGTTCCCTCCGGTCAGAACGTAACAAAGGACTTTGTTCTTCAGTCGGTTGAGGGTACTGTAACAGGAACCGTTACAGACGCAGGAACCGGTGAGGCAATCGTGGCTGTCGTTGCTGCTACTGCAAGCACGCAGACCAGCTCTGATGTCAACGGTGAGTACTCGCTTGACTGTGCTGCCGGAACAAGAACTCTTACTGCTTCTGCCGCAGGTTACACAAACCAGTCAAGAACAGTTGATGTTATTTCCGGCGAGTCCGTTGTTCAGGACTTCCAGCTCAACAAAGAGCTGAACTTCGAGAATGTTTACTTCGACGTTGACAGATACAATATCCGTCCAGATGCCGCTGTTATTCTTGACAGAGTGGCGGAGATGCTTATCAGCAACCCTGCAACCGCTGTAATGATAACAGGAAACACTGATTCAGACGGACCTGAAGAGTACAACCAGGCACTTGCTGAGAACAGAGCCAGCGCCGTTAGAGACTATCTTATCTCGAAGGGTGTAAGCGAAGCGTCACTTTCCACCGTGGGTTACGGTGAAGACAGACCTGCCGCTCCCAATACTACACCGGAGAACAAGGCTCTCAACAGAAGAAGCGAGTTCACAATTCTTGGAACTCCCATACAGTAAACAGAGCTGATACAAAGAAGAAGGGGCAGGTTTTCCTGCCCCTTCTTTGTGTTGTGTAACAGTTTTACCTGAGCATTACAAATCTTCCTCTGAACACACCCTGTCCGGTTTCAAGAACTGCGAAGTACATGCCATTGCTCAACGACGAGCCGTCTATACCAGCACTGTTGGTTCCTGACCCAAGTTCACCCAGGTCTGTGTTCTGAACCAGACGACCACTGAGATCGAACACCGACAGGGAAGTGGAGCACGGTTCATCAAGACTGAATGATATAGAGAGCATGTTTCCTGGGCATGGATTTGGAGAAATGTTCAGCGATACATCTACATCTGCAACATCGCTCTGTATACCCAGTCCCTGACCCCAGATAGTATCTCTGTAGTACGCATCAAGCATGAGGTCAGCGTTTCTTCTCAAGCCGTCCAGCCCAAGTCCCACGACCCATCCGCCTGTGATGAAAAGGGAATCACCTTCTTCAAGCTCCACAGGGGCCATGGAGACCAGGAAGCGATAATCAAATACAGGAGCCCCAAGATTAACAGGAGAATCCTGTACAATAGGAAATGGACCTGGGTTGGCAACAGTTATTGCTTCAGGAGTGTTCGGGTTTCCAACCCAGTTACTGAGATACAATGGACCGCTGGCAAGGCCGCTGCTGTCGGGGTTGTTGCCCCACATGTAATTGTACTTCTCAGTATCGAGGCCGGGATCGTCCTCCCAGTTCCACCAGGTGTGGCTGAGGGGAACTGGAACTCCCCATACATCTGACGGCCTCTGTATTGTCTGGTCTGCTTTTACAATGTAGAAGTCAAGAAGTCTCCACCCGATGAAACCGTTGCAGGGAGTCCCCAGATCGGGCTCGCCGGAATCATCTTCCGTAGAGGCGAGGTTGTCGGAATCCCACATGTAAGAGAGGTTTCTTGGAACCACCAGATACGTGGTATCTCCAGCTGTATGGGTGTAGTGGAAGTACGGCATGCCGGCGGAGAAAAGTTCAATGCCTGAAGTGGGATCTGTTATGTAAGTGGTGTCGCCGCCTGCAACTTTTGCGAGAATGGTAAAGTGGTCGCTTACACCGTTCTGATCCACATCGTTATCTGGAATTCCGTCAGATCCCGGGTAGTTGTAGTAGTAGTAGATGTTCTGCGGATCGGAGGGAGACAGCGGGTTGTCTGGATTCTGCTGGTAGATGTAAACATCCTGAGTACTTGCAGTCACTCCTCCATCAAAGATGTACTCGAAGGAATTGTTCCCATTAGCCCAGATGGCATGACCGTCGTAGTAAACCATGTCATCGAGACCTGCTTCTGTAGAATCTGCGGTAGCAACATCGCAGTCACCTCTGATTCCGGCTACAAAGCCATCAAGGGGCGCCCCGCTTCCGAACTCGCTGTGATGGGTAATGACAAGCCTGTTTACAATGAAGTTGTTGTACCCTGCAGCTGTCCAGCTGTAGTTTTCCTCCCAGACCCCGATTCCATAAGGGTCATCATTCTGATTAAGATACCAGTCGTCGTAGCCGTACTGGGTCTGTTCATCTGCAACAGGTCCCGGAACCAGTTTCTGCATCGGATAACCCTCGCTGGGCCATAATTCCCAGCTGCCGTAGTCGGAGCAGCTTGCCCATTTGGCCGTACTGTCCGGCCAGCTGCCTGTGACTTCACCGTAGCAGCAGCTCCACAGATTACCTGACCAGAGGTAACTGCTGCCTGATCCTCCAGGCCATTCCATTGAAGACATGTTTCCCTGAGCATCTCCGAACGTGCCGTTATTTGCAAAAGCACTCCAGAGATTGCCCAGATTGTGTTCTTCCTGTTCCAACTCCGGTCTGGCATCAGCGCCTTCTGAAATGGCAACAGAAGATAGCAGTGAGTTTGCAAGGACCGGTGTTGCTGCAAACACCAGTAAAAGGATAAAAACAGTTCTAAACATTCTCATACGAACACATCCTTTCCTGACGGTACCCATATCTATGGATGAAGCTAATATCATCCATTACTTTTATATATATAAGGAAGTTCTGTGAATATCACAACCGAGCCGGCGGTGTTACCT